>SLOW01000156.1 GCA_007132315.1 Opitutales bacterium | reverse complement strand
AGATCCTCAAGAAAAAGGGCCGCCTGGATATCCCCGCCGACGTGTACGATTTTCTTTGGGTGACCGATTTCCCGCTGCTGGTTTTTGAAGAGGAGGCCGGCCGTTACGTCGCCGCCCACCACCCGTTCACCGCGCCGGTGCCGGAGGACATCGAGCGGCTCGACAGCGATCCCCGCTCGGTTCGGGGCCAGCATTACGACCTCGTGCTCAACGGCGTGGAACTGGGGGGTGGAAGCATCCGTGTCCACCGGCAGGAACTGCAGCGCAAACTTTTCGAGGATGTGTTTCAGATTCCGGCGGAAGTCGCCGAGCAGAGGTTCGGCTATATGCTGCAAGCTTTCGGTTACGGCGCCCCGCCGCACGGCGGAATCGCCATCGGGTTCGACCGCATGATCGCGATCCTGTCCGGCGTGAGCAGCATCCGCGATGTCATCGCGTTTCCCAAGACCCAGAAGGGCCAGTGCCTGATGACCGACAGTCCGGGACCCGTCACGGAAAAACAGCTGCGCGATTTGCATATCCGAACGGTGGATACAGACTTGGATTGACGCGGTCTCTTCTCTTTCGTTCGCGTGAAATCGTCCAGTCCGTCGGACTTACGGCGAGATCAGCTCGAATTCACCGCGAAAAGGTCCGTCCAGGTCCCCTTCGGCGTTGACGGGATCGTCGAACCAACCGGCGTTTCAAGCGTGAAAAGAGAGGGCGAAGTCGGCGTGGATCTCCGCGTGCAGATGACCCAAGGTGCAGAAAAGAAGGAGTCCTGTGAGCAATCGATCGCGCATGGGATCCGGCTTGAGGGAGGCGGGCGGCCGGAATCAACCCGTTCCGGTTTTCCGCGGGTCACCGTTCACCCGGGCGCCATTCTTCCAGGAACAGGGAGACGGCGGCTTTGACGGCGAGCATGTGGGCGCGGACGCGGGCCTCGAGCGGCAGGGCGCTGGGAGTTTCGAACGTGTACGACAGATGCGGGTGCAAATTGGTGTGGAAAATGGCTTCCGGCCAGTTCTCCATTTCGTCGGGACGGGGCGGGTGACGAATGACACCGGGGGCGGCGGTGCGGTGGTCGTCGAGTTCCTCGCGGGACTCGGTCGGGATGACCTGGGCGACACGGTTAACGATGCGTTCGCCGAAGCGGGGCCGCTCGCGGGGATCGATTTCGTAGAGGTAAAACCCTTCCGTCTCCCAGTCCTCGTGGAGCGAGAGGTAGAGGTCGTTTGCGGGCCGAGTCCGGAGCCAGGCGGCGTGCGCGATGGCCTCGGAGGTGAGGAAACGCCGGTAGTCGCGGTTGATGTCGATGCCTTCCGGCGTTTCCCGTTTGCCGGCCGCCCAGCCTCGCGGGTTGAGGACCGGGCAGAGGGTCCAGGTGGTTTCGGGGTTCGATGAAAAAAATCCTTCCCGGATCAGGCGCTCCAGCGCCAGCGGGCCGGCGGGTTCGTCGCCGTGTATGCCGGCGGAGAGGTAAATCCGCGCCCGGTCCGGCCGGCTCCGGCGCACCAGGCCGAGCAGCGGAAGACCGCCGGCCTCGCCCCACCGGACAACCTGAAAGCCGTCGCGCTCCGCGGCCTCCGCCAAATCCTCCAGCCAGGAAACCAGTGCGGGTGTATCCAGAATCATCGGCTTCCCGATTCAGCCCGGAGGCCACGCCATCCGGCGCCCGCCGAGCAGGTGGACATGGAGATGGGGAACCTCTTCGCCGCCGTCGGGACCGTTGTTGATCACCACGCGGAAGCCACTGTGCAGTTCCAGCTTTCGGGCGAGCTCGGCGGCAACCAGCTGTAAATGTCCGAGCAGTTCCTTGTCTTCGGCCGAAGCCTCGCCGATGCGGGGAATGACTTTCCGCGGGACGACGAGGACATGGACCGGGGCCTGGGGAGAGATGTCGTGGAAGGCGACGCAGCGCTCGTCTTGGTGCTCGATCCGGGCGGATATTTCCCCGTCGATGATTTTGCTGAACAGGGTTTTTTCGCTCATGGACGGCAGTTTAGCGTGCCGCTCGCGCGGGCGCAAGCGCGGGTTGCGCTCTCGCGGTTCGAGGTGGGAAGAACTCGGGTAAATCGACGAATATGAATGGCTTGTACGTTCGGTTCGACATTGAAATAAAGGTTGCCATGAGGAGGGGATTTCCTTTTTCGTATTGCAGACCGAAACACAGCAACGCACAGCAATTCGCAACGAACACTTTATGTCAGAACTAACAGGAAACCTCCTTGTCGCCCAGTCCGGTGGCCCCACCAGCGTCGTCAATTCGAGCCTGGCCGGCATCGTCAGTGAAGCCCTCAATCACGAATGCATCGAGGAGATCTACGGCGGCCTGAACGGCGTCATGGGCATGCTGAACGAGGATTTCGTGGATCTTGCCGCCGAATCCCAGCAAACCATCCGCGGCCTGCGTCACACGCCCGGCGCCGCGCTGGGCACCGGGCGCTTCAAATTGAAGAAGCAACAGGATTACGAGCGGGTCCTGGAGGTCTTCGCGGCGCACAACATTCGTTATTTTATGCACATTGGAGGCAGCGAGGCGCAGGAGTCGGCCGACCGGATCGACCAACTCGCCCGCGAACACGGGCACGATCTCCGGGTCATCGGTGTTCCCAAGACGATCGACAACGACCTCGTGCACACCGACCACTGCCCGGGTTACGGCAGCGCGATCAAACACATCGCCACCACGGTTCGCGAAATCGCCTGCGACAACCGGGCGATGGGGCAGGGAGAGTTTGTTTCCATCGTCGAAGTCATGGGCCGCAGTTCCGGCTGGCTCGCGGCGGGCGCGTCCCTGGCAAAAGGCAAGGACCAGCCGCATGACCCCCCGCATCTGATTTACCTGCCGGAAGTCGCCTTCTCCCCGGAGAAATTCTTCGAGGACGTGCGCCGCGTTCTGCGCCGGGAAAAGTACTGCCTGATCGTGGTGGGCGAGGGCCTGGTGGACAAGGACGGGAATTACATTTCGGTCACCTCCGGGTTGGCGGACGGTTACGGTCACACCACGCCGGGCGGCGCCGGGGATTACCTGGGCAACCTGATCGAGGAGTCGCTCGGTCTCAAGGCGCGCACCACCCGCCTCGGTTACGCTCAGCGATCCGCCGCCACACACGCTTCGAAAACCGACAACGACGAAGCCTATCTGGCCGGTCAGGCGGCGGTTCGTGCGGCGATCAAAGGCGAAAGCGGACGAATGGTGACGTTGATCCGCGGCGACACCGACCCCTATTCCTGCGAGACCGGTTTGGCGCCGCTGGCCGACATGGCCAACGGGATCAAGGAATTGACCCGGGACTGGGTACACGAGGACGGCGTCAGCATGAATCATCAATTCTACAAGTACGCCCACCCGCTTATCCAGGGAGAGATCGCCGTGCCTTACGCCAACGGCCTGCCCGAATTCGTCCAGCTCAGGCGGGAAGCCGTCGAAAAGCGCCTCGAAGTCTATCCAGTGGGGTAGCGGGAAGTGGGACGAGTGGCGTGGGGCGAGGGAAGGAAATTTTGCGCAGGCCCGTTTGTT
>SLOW01000153.1 GCA_007132315.1 Opitutales bacterium | reverse complement strand
TTGTCACGCCAGGCGCTGCACGCCTGGCACCTCCGGTTCTCCAGTCCCGATTTCACGCGTGCGTTCACCGCACCGCCCCCCGAAGACCTCGTCGCCTTCGGCAGCGAACGCGGCCTCGAATTCAAACTTCAGGCAACAATGCTCGGTTAAGGCGTTTCATCGTTTGACGAAACCAGATCGAGATCGGGCTCGCGCTTTGACTTCCTGAAGGGCGGCGCTCCCAACTCGGCGGCCATGCGGAAGCGACCCTCCAAAGGAAGAGCCGATCCGAATCGGTCAAGCTGACGCTGCTTCGACCCATGCCATTAACCGCGCCAAGGGATCAGTGGCGGCCGAGGAGATCCGGTTCGTCAAGCCGTCCGCTGGTTCCCGCGGCCCGCCGCACCGTTTCCAGGACGACGCCGATGGTGTACGGCTTGAGCAGAAAGTAGGCGGTACCGCCGGAAGCCTTCTCGGCCTCGTCCCTGTTCTCAGGCAGACCGCTGACCGCGACGATCGGCAGCGTGGCGCTGCGTTCGCGCAGCGCCCGAATAGCCGTCGCACCGTCCATCACCGGCATCGACATGTCGATCATGACCAGGTCGATCGCATCCGGATCCCCGTCGAAACAATCGACGGCCTCACACCCGTTTTCGGCGGTGACCACCCGATAATCGTGGCGCTCCAGCAAGCCCCGGGTGACCGCCAGAACGGCGGCATCGTCATCCACCAGGAGAACACACTGGCCCGCGCCCTTCAGCCTCGGACGCCGCCTGCGGGGCGCGACCGGTAACGGACACTCGCGCAGGGCCGGGAAAAAGACACGAAACACCGCTCCCGCGCCCGGCTCGCTGTCCACCTGCCAGAACCCGCCGTGATCGCGCACGATTCCAACCATGGTGGAAAGCCCGAGCCCGGGCCCCTTGCCGGGCTCCTTGGTAGTGAAGAACGGATCGAACACTCGCTCGATCAGCTCCCGGGGGATTCCCGGTCCCGTATCACAAACTGCAATCTCCACGTAGGGGCCGGCTGCCACACCGCCGTGCCGGAGCGGGTCCTCCTCGCCCACCACCTGATTCTTCGCCACGATACTCAGGACGCCCCCCTCGGCCATGGCGTCCCGTGCATTCAGGCACAGGTTCATGAGAACCTGATGCAATTGCGTATTGTCGCCGTTGACAATGAGCAGATCCTCGTCGATGTCCGCTTCGATCCGGATCGAAGGCGGGAAGGTCTCCCGGATCATGGTGACATGCTCGCCGATCACCGTTTTGAGATCCAACTCCACCTTCTCGCCAGAGCCGCCCCGGGCGAAGGAAAGGATCTGTTTCACGATGTCCACACCGCGCCGCGTGCTGCTCTCCACCGTCTCCAGCACCTCGCGGGTGTCCTCGTCGATCTTATCCTCCTGCAAGGTCTGGATCCCCATCAGCACGGGCACCAGCACGTTGTTCAAGTCGTGAGCGATCCCACCGGCCAGCGTGCCGATGCTCTCCAGGCGCTGCGAGCGCTGCAATTGGCTGTCGATCCACTTCTGTTCCGTGATATCGTGCGCGAAACTGACCGCCCCGAGCGGGTGTCCGCGTGGATCGGCAATGGGTTGAGCGGTGACCGTCAACGTGCGGAAACCGCCTCGGCCGTCCGGCCGGATGAACTCCTCGCTCCGCACCAGTTCGCCGCTGAGAGCCCGTTTCAGAGGCAATTCTTCAAGGGTAAGGGGTCGCCGATCGTCCGGACTGTGATAGTCGAAAAAGCCGGTCCACTCATCCGGCGGAAGGGAGACCGGCGACCTGTCGGCACGCACACAGGCGGCCCGGTTGTCCAGGGCCAGCCGGCCCTGGGTGTCGCAGGCGACGATATGGGAGCGCGCGTTGCGCAGCACGACGTTCAAGTGTTCCCGTTCCTCGCTGAGCTCCGCGGTGCGCTCCGCCACCCGGCGCTCCAGATCGTCTCTGGCCTCGCGCAAAGCGTTCTCCACGGCATTCAACGGGGCCGCGCAGGTCCAGATCATGACGCTGAGGAACCCCATGATCCCGACGATCGCCAGAGAGAACACAAATTCCGGGTCGTAAATCCCCTTCCACTCCCCCAGCAGGAGCAATCCCCCGACCACGACGGGCAGAAGCAGCGAGCCGGGAAGCAACCGCCGCAAAAGGAGCCCGCCAACCGTATCGGCCATAATCACCGAGGCCAGGCCGTGGCGGGGACGCAGAAAAAAAACGCCCAATCCGATCAGGAAAAACGCGGCCGCGGTGTTCAGGACCATGGGAATCGACGGGCCAACGGCCAGGAAAGGACTCGCCTGATACACGTATCCGACCAAGACCAGTAGTGCCAGCGCCGTGGTCGCCACAGCCAAGCTTTGGGAGACAACCGCCGCACGCCGCCCAACCCCGAAGGCGACGAGCTGGAGTGCGCCCCCGGAGAGCAAGAACAAGAGCGCCGTATGCAGCGCCATGGCATTGGCGACATTCGGGCCCTCCGACTCGAGAGCGCTCGAAAACAAGAGCCGGTCAATTCCGGCGTCCCAACCCGTCAGGTATCGCAGAAGCACGAGCCCGCCGCACGCCATCGGCACCGCGGCACAGACGGCCGCCCGAATGCGCCGCCCCCGCGAAGGACTTTCTTGCCGCAGCAAGAGCAACCCGGACGCCGCGGCCAGAAAACAAACCGCCGTCAACGGATTCATCGATACAAACGCCGGAAACACCCGCTTAAGCGGATCAATGTCCGCCGTCCAACCCGCGAGCACGAGGGCGCCGACACTCACGCCCACCCAGCCCGAGAACAGCACGGTACGGCTCGGGAACGAAGCAACACAGGAACTGGCACGCTTAAGCATTTGAATGACAGGGGATAAGGGTCTCGGAACTCGAGTCCTCTTCAGGAGATAAACGTCCGAATCGGATTGAGTAAAGCATTTTATGTTACTTCCCGTCCCTTCTGGATGGATCGAGCCTCACCCGGCGCAGCACCCACTCGCTCACACGGGCCACCCAGGTCCGGGGCGGAACGGATCCCGCCGCCACCACCAAGCGATTCTTCCACCCGCTCACGCAGAGGGCCCTACGCTTCGCCAGGGCCTTCAGCGAGGTCGTCACAACCGCCTCCGCGGACTGGGAAAACAGGGGAGAGACCACCCGGGATTCAAACCCCGCGGCCCGGAAAAAACCGGTCGCGGTCGGACCGGGACACACCGCCAGGACATGGACCCCGATTCCGGCCAGCTCGCGCTCGAGGGCCAGGCTCCAGTTCAGCAGAAAGGCCTTCCCCGCCCCGTAGGTGGCCAGGTAGGGCGTAGGTTGGAAGGCCGCGGTCGAGGCGATATTGACCACCGCGCCCCCGGATTCGCGAAGCCGCGGGAGCAGGAGCCCGGTAAGGGCGACCGGAGCCCGGACATTCACGTCGATCATGGCCAGGTGGCGATCCAGCCCCGGCTCGGGAAACGGCCCGCAGGAGCCGAAGCCGCTGTTGTTGATCAGCAGAACCGGCCCCGGCGCGAGGTCCGCGAGCAGGCGCTCCACCACCACGTCCAGGGCCTCCCGGTCGGCCAGGTCGCAGGGGTGGTGTCTGAGGTCGAGGCCGTCGATATTCACATCCGGTTTACGCCGGGAAAGATTGCAAACGCGGAGGGTTCCGTTCAGACTGTGCAACTGACGGATGAACGCCTGACCGATTCCCGAGGAACCGCCGGTCACAACCACGGTCGAATAGGCCGACGCCATGTTTTCCAAAACATTTCCCATAAATCATTTGGCCCTTGAAATCACGATCCAACCTAAACCAGAAAGGAAGAGAGAGAATGAACGATAATGACCTGATCATCTCCGGTCGCCACCTCGACTTGACGGAATCCCTCAAATCATTCGTGCGGGAAAAGGTCGAGAAGCTGTTCCGCCATGAGGAACGAATTGTCAGAGTCAGGATGGAACTCGATTGCGACAAGAACCACAACAAAGAAACCCCGTTTGTCGCCAAAGGAATTATCGAAATTAACGGACCGGACATGGTGGTCTCCGAGGCCACGCACGATTTGCACAAGTCGATCGACAGCGTGGTCGATAAACTGGACCGGATGATTCGCCGGCGCGCCCGGCTCAAAAAGGTCAAACGCAATCACCCTCATTCCATTGAGCTGCCGGCCGAGTTGCCCAAGACGCACCCGGCCTGAAGCAGCAGTCAGCATCTTATCGCGGCCGCCGGTTCCGACCGGCGGCCTTTTTCGGCTCCACGCGAATCAAATAGGTTCCCAACGGGCAACCGCCGCGGCTTTGCGCACCAAAGGTTGCGCTGAAGCGGCTGACCTGCGCGCGGAACAGGATTTCGTAGTGCCGTTCTTGCGACGGCGTCGGGGCTTGTGTTCCGCGGCCCCGAGCCGATGGTCAATTGCGGTTGATTATGCGGAATCTTACCGTTCCAATTCAGCCCGAACCGCGAAAATAAACATGACCAAGAAAATAGCCCGCAAGGCACCCGAATTTCTCACCGATCTCCTCACCGCCCGATCTCCGTCCGGCTACGAATCCGAATCTCAAGCGGTGTTCGACCGGTACGTCGAGCGTGTCGCCGACAAGTACCGGCGCGACCCCATGGGCAATCGGATCGCGATCCGGAATCCCGGCGGTGATCCCATCTTGATGCTGGCCGGCCACATCGACGAGCTCGGCCTGATCATCAAGCATATCAGTGAAAAGGGGTTTCTCTATTTCGACACCATCGGCGGGCACGACCGCGTCATGATCGGCGGCCGCCGGGTGAACATTCAGACCCGAAACGGCGTGATCAAAGGAGTCACCGGCAAGCGGGCCATTCACTTGATGAAACAGGAGGAACGCAACAAGGTGCCGCAGATCCACGAAATGTGGATCGACATCGGAGCCAAGGACAGGAAAGAGGCGCTGAAACGCGTCTCCATCGGCGATGTCGCGACCTACGACCAGGATTTTGAGCTCATCCACGGCACGGTCGGCGTCGCCCGCGCCTTCGACAACAAATCGGGGGCCTACATCGTTGGCGAAACCCTGCGCCGCGTGGCCGAGGGAAAAAAGATCTCGGCCTCGGTGGTGGCCGTGGCGACGACCCAGGAGGAAATCGGCACCCGCGGCGCGAGCACATCCGCCTACGCGGTCCACCCGCACCTGGCCGTGGCCGTCGATGTCGGGCACGCAACCGACCATCCCGATTGCGATCACCGCAAGCACGGCGAAACCCGTCTGGGCGACGGACCGATCATCTGCCGCGGCGCCAACGTCAACCCGTTCGTTTTCGAGCGTCTTATCGCCTGTGCCGAGAGGAACAGAATCCCGTTTCAACTGGAAGCCGACCCGCGTCCGACCGGCACCGACGCCCGGGCCATTCAGATCGCCGGTCCCGGCGTGGCGACCGGTGTCATTTCGGTGCCATTGCGATATATGCACACCCCGAGTGAGATCGTGGACCTGGAGGACATCGAAAATTGCGTCCGCCTGCTCACCGCCTTCGCCCGTTCACTGAAGAAGGGCGAACACGGCGTCTGGTAGGCATTCGCGACCGAACTCAGCGCTCCCGCAGGAGAAAGTCCTCCCCCTCCCGGACGACGGAAAAATCGGGATTAAATCCACGTAGAACGGGATTATGAATCGATGTCGTCATGTCAGCTTTCTTTCGAAAAATACTGTCTCTGTTTGTCGGAGATCGGATAACCGGCCCGTTCCATCACCTTGAGCATATCCTCCCAAACCATCCGCTTCACCCGCACGGAGGCATACCGCAACACGTACGACGGGTGGTAGGTCATCATCAGCGGGATGCCGTCGAACGTCTCCCAGGTCCCGCGCGCCTTGCCCATCCGGCGTTTCGGGTCGGGCCCGAGCAAGCCGCTGATGGCCGTCGAACCCAAGGCGACCAGGATTTTCGGCTGGACCACGGCGATCTGGGCTCGCAGGTAGGGCAGGCAAAACGCCATCTCCTCCGGCGTCGGTGGCCGGTTGCCGACGCCGTTCGGCGTTTCCGGACGCCAGTTCATGATATTGCCGATGTACACCTGCTCGCGTTTGAGGCCCATCGCGCCGATAATCCGGTTGAGCAACTGCCCCGCCGGCCCGACGAACGGTTCGCCCTGCTTCTCCTCCTCGGCGCCGGGAGCCTCGCCGACAAAGAACAGGTCCGCGTCCAGATCGCCGACTCCAAACACGACCCGGCACCCCGGCCGCGCGTGCTCGCGGCAGACGGCGCACCCCATCACCTGCTCGCGCAACGCCTCCCAACGGGCGTGTTTGTCGCCGTCGGGCAACTCGACCCGCGGGGGCGTGACGGAAAACGCGGGCGCCCGGGCAGACGCCGGTTTCGCCGCCGCCTTGGCGCGCTTTCGCGGAGCGGCCCCATCGTCGCGCACCGGGAGTTCAGGCAGACGTTCGGAAGGCTTCGGCCGAGGGGCGGCGCTTTCGGAGCCCGCCGAATGCTCTCCGTACTTGCGCCGCAGTACGCGACGCCATCCCTCCAGCCGCCCCGGCTCGAGGGAAACCGTGCGCACGCCCTCCTCTCCCTTCAGGCGCCTTAGCTCCTCAATCACTGCCTCCAACTGCCGTTTCATCGCCGCCAAAATATCTCCCGTACCTCCGGGGTTGACCAGCAAAAAGGATTTCCGTGCGACGCCGTTCGACGGCCCGGAAGAGATGCTCGACCGGTTTCGGCCCGATATTGTCAGCGTCGGCTCGGTGTACGGCTCACTCCCTGACCACGGCGCGCATCCTTCTCCATGCTCGGGACGCCGCCGACCAGGGGCGTGCGGTCGCCATCGACGGCGAAGGCGACGCGGCTCATTCCCGAGTGTGGCGCCAGTCGATCAGTTCCAGCTGCAGGTACTCGCGACCGTTGTAGAGGTTGCGGTAAACGCGGAACACAAAATCGAGCGGTGTGCGGATCGGCGGCAGGGAATCGGCTTTCTTCCAGGCGACGCCGAAAAACCGGTCGCCGCGGCTGTTTTCGATCTGAAATCGATAGTGGTTATCCTGGAAGATCTTCGGCGGCGCACGCAGCTCCGCGTTCCGCACACCGAACAAAGGCTCGGGATTGCCCTGACCGAAGGGGTGCAGCAATTCCAGCTCCCGGAGCAGGCCTTCGCTGATGTCGTCCATATCGACCCAGGCACAGACCTCCAGTTCGGGCGCCGGGATACCCTCTGAGAAAAAGCCGTCAACGGTACGCGCGAAGCGCTCCTGGAAGGTATCCACGTTGCCGCGCGGCAGGGAAACACCGACCGCGAGCGGGTGTCCGCCCCAGTTTTCGAGCAAGTCGTCGCACTTCTCCAACACTTCGACCAGGTTCAAGCCGGGTATGCCCCGACCGGACCCCTTGGCCAGGTCTCCTTCTCTCCCGAGGACGATGGCGGGTCGGTTGTATTTCCGGGAGATCCGGCTGGCGACGATCCCCACCACGCCCGGGTGCCAGCCCTCGTCGTATAGCACGACGCCGGGAAACCCGTCACCGGCCCCCTCGATACGACGATCGGCTTCGGCCACGATGCGCCGTTCGATGTCCTGGCGTTCGCGATTGTACTCATCGAGCTGCTTCGCGGTTTCCAGGCAGAAACCGACATCATCGCTCAGGAACATGCGAACCGGCAGTGCGGCGTCGGCCAGTCGGCCGCACGCGTTGATGCGCGGTCCGAGCCGAAACGAGATATCAACGGGCCGGATCGTGTCGCGTTCCTTCAGGCCGGCGACGCGTGCCAGCGCCTTCAAACCCTCGCCTCTTGCCTCTCCGTTCAGCGCGGCCAGGCCGTGCCGGGCCAGGATGCGATTCTCGTACCGCAACGGCACCAGATCCGCGATCGTGCCGAGCGCGACCAGATCGAGGTAATCCTTCAAGTCGATCCGCCACCCGGCGGGGTCACCGATTTCGCGGAGGTATTTCAGGATGCCGTGAACGAGCTTGAAGGCCAGGCCGACCGCGCTCAGGTGTGTCCAGGGATGGGACTCCGGATTCTCCGCCAGGTGCGGATTGACGATCAGACAATCCTCCGCGAGACCTTCCCCGGCGCGGTGGTGATCGACGATGATCACTTCCACCCCGCGACTCCTGAGAACCTCGACTTCGGTACGGGAATTGGTGCCGCAATCCACGGCCAGCAGGAGGTCCGGGGCGTAATCCTCGAGCACGCGCTCGACCGCCGTCGCGCTCAGCCCGTACCCCTCCTCCATTCGCCGCGGCACGACAAAATCCGGCCTTAGACCGATTCTCCGGAAAGCCGAGACCAGCAAGGTGGTGCTGGTGACACCATCGACGTCGTAATCCCCGAACACCACGACCTTCTCTCCGGCGTCCCGGCTGCGGACCAAACGTTCGGCGGCCTTTCGCAAATTCGGGAGCAGGAACGGATCGCTCAAATCCCGCAAGCGGGGATACAGGAAGGTACGCAACGTTCGAACGCTCTCAAAGTCCAACCGGGCAATCACTTCCGCCATAGTCGCGCTCACCCCGAACTCGCGTTTCAGGGCGGCCTTCCGTTCCTCCTCCACGGGAACGTATTTCCAGCGCATGTTTTTTTCCGGTGAACGAATCAAATGTAAATTCAGACAATTCTTATCAAGCTGTGTTGTCGCATGGCTCATCGCTCCGTTTCCCGGCGGCGACTTGGATCACGACCCCGTGCCATCGGGCCACGAAGGCGAATCCAGGAAGCAGACGAAGATTCAGCAATGGGATGATCCCGACGTTCTATCGGAGACGGGGGTACTTTGCCAATAAAATCCTCGCCCTTCCGCTCCATATAAGAAGACCGTGCCGATTCCGGACCACGACGCCCCTTTCCCCCGATCGGATGGAGAAAAGCATACCGACCGTGCAGGCGGGAGCGCCGCCCTCCAGCGGTCACCGGCACGGTCCGGGGCCGCGCGGGCGTCTTGCCATTCACAGGCAGGAACGCCCGTGTCACCTACCGACCCCTCGAAGCGCGTGGCTCCGGAGCCGGTGGCGGGGCCCGGCTCCGATCAATTCGCTCGGTTCAGCGTGCCGCCTTGGTCGTCGATGACCATTCGTAATTGGGCAGCACGTCCTTGCGTTCCTCGACGTGCCTTCGATCGCCCTTGTGCCACCAGAAGAAGATCGGACTCGCGATAAAGATCGAGGAGAAGGTTCCGGTCAGAATCCCGACGATAAAGGTAAAGGAGAAATCGTTGATCACGCCGCCACCGAACACGAACAGAGACGTCGTCGCCAGGAGCGTGGTGACACTGGTGATGATGGTCCGCGGCAGAACCCGATTGATGGATTTGTTAATGATGTCCTTCAGCGACGAGTTCGGGTCCAGCCCGAGCTCTTCCCGCATTCGGTCGAAGGCCACAATGGTATCGTTGATGGAATAACCGGCCACCATGAGAATGGCCGCGACCATCGGCGCGGAGAGCTGCCGTCCACTGAGCACGAAGATGCCGATGACCATCAGCAAGTCGTGCACAACGGCCACCACGGCGCCGACGCCGTACCCCATTTCAAAACGCAGGGCGACGTAGAGAAGGATGCCGATCAGGGCGACGCCGATGGCGATGATGGCGTTGCGCTGAATTTCCTGCCCCACGGCGGGACCGATGCGGTTTTCTCCCACAACGGTCAAACCGGCGTCCGGAAAGGCCGCTTCGAGAGCGCCGAACACCTCGCCGGCCCGGTCGAACTCAGTCTGGAGGCGCAAGGTCTCGCGATCCTCCCCGATCATACTCTGGTAAACGGGCAAGACTTCGCCCAGGTTCTCCTGAGAGGCGATCCGCTCGATTTCGGCGGTGGGGAGGCGTTCCTCAAACTGAATGAGCAATTCATCCCCGCCGGCGAAGTCGATCCCGTAAATGCGGTCGCCCTTGTAGGCGATCACGCCGATTCCCATGGCGACGATCAGCCAGGACGCCATAAAGGCGGGTTTGCGGTACTGGAGAAAATCGATCTTCGAGTCCCGCAGGATGCAAAGCATCGACAACTTCTTCAGGAAACCGCTGTTGACCATCAATTCCAGGAAAAACCGGCTGATGATCAGCGCTCCGAACATGGAAGTGAACACCCCGATGGCGAGCGTGACCCCGAAGCCCTTGACCGGCCCGGAGCCGAAATAGATGAGGATCCCGGCAGTGAGAAGCGTGGTGATGTTGGCGTCCACGATGGCGGACAGCGCCTTCTCGTAACCCGCCGTGAGGGCGGTCTTGATCTTCTTCCCGAGTTTGAGCTCCTCCCGTATTCGCTCGAAAATGAGGATGTTGGCGTCCACCGCGATACCCATCGTCAACACGATACCGGCGATACCCGGAAGCGTCAGCGTGGCGCCCAGACTGGAAAGGACGCCCAGGATGATCACCAGGTTCAGTCCCAGCGTAATACAGGCGACGACACCGGCGAACATGTAGTATACCAGCATGAAGGCGATCACCAGGATCGCGCCGAAAAGAGCGGCGTTGACGCCCTGCCGGATCGAATCCTCCGCCAGGGTCGGCCCCACTTCGTACATTTCCTCCAACTCCAGCGGCAGATCGAGCGGGTTGTTCAGCACGTTGGCCAGTTCCTCGGCTTCCCGCTGGGTGAAGCGCCCGGTGATCGACGCGCGGCCGCCGCGGATTTCCTCGCGCACGGTCGGCGCGGAATAGAGCTCGCCGTCGAGCACAATGGCCAGCTGACCGATCGTGTTGGTGCGGCGGTTTTCCTCGGCGATACGCCGGGTGAGATCGGCGAAGCGGCGGCCGCCCTCGGAGGTGAACTCCAGAATGACCTCGTATCCGCCGGTCATCTCACCCATGGAGGCGAATGCGTTGGAAACGGACTCGCCGGTCATTTCGGGAATCCGGTGGACGAAATACGGAATTTCCTGGACGCGCCCCTCGTCGTCGTAGCGCTCCAGGCTCAGCACCCGGTAGTTGGGCGGGTGGTCGTCTTCCGGCGTGGCACGCGGGTTGAGTTCGCGGTGAACCAGGCTGAATTCGAGCAGGGCCGGACGCTGGAGCTCGGAGGCGGCGTCCGGGTTGTCGCGGGTGGTCAGCCCGGGGAGTTGAACCTCGATCCGGTTCGTTCCCACCGGGCGGATCACCGGTTCGGCCACGCCGAGACCGTCGGCGCGACTCCGGATGATTTCAATGGCCTGGTTGAGCTGGTCCTCCCGCCGGCGCGGATCGACATCCTCATCCGGCTCGCCGGCCCGCAAAATAAACGCCACGCCCCCGCGCAAATCGAGGCCGCGTTGAAGCTTCGGCTGCGATCGCCGGAGCAGCTCCGCCATCAAAACGTCGTTGCGCCGTTCGATGTTCACCAGCCCACGCTCGAGGGTGATGTGCGGAAAGAAGCGCGAGATATCGACATCCTCCTCGGCGGCGATCCGTTTCATCGCCATGAACACGCTCGGCTGCTCCTGCGCGTCCACATTAGCCTGGGCGCGATCGATCAGATCGAGGAACTCTTCCTCGTGCGCGGTCGCCTCCTGAACGATATACTCCTCGAACGGCGTATCGCGGAAGGGAATGAGATTAACAACAGCCCACGTCACCACCAGCGAGGCGACGGCGAGCTTCCAATACATATTGCCGGTCATATAAGGTAAACAAACGAATGGGGTTGGCTCAGGAGGCTTTCTTCTCCACGTTCTGAATGAAACTCTTGTTGATCTCCACCTTTGTGTTGTCGGCCACTTTGACCACGAACCGGTCGTCCTTCACATTCGTTACCACGCCGTAAAGTCCGCCGGAAGTCAGCACCTCGTCGCCGCTGGCCACCTGGGAAATCATCTTCCGCAAATCCTTCTGCCGTTTGCGATGGGGCGCCACGATCAGAAACCACATGGCCGCGAAAATCAGCCCCCAGATCAAAATCACGGGACCGATTCCTCCGCCGCCCGGGTCCGCCTGGGCCCCAATTTTATAAAAATTCAACAACTCGGAAAACGTCATATCCATCGCTTGTCGGCTTCCTTTCAAGTAAGCAAAGGAGACAATCAACGGTAAGCAAATGCAAAACGCAAGCCGATTCCTCGGCCCGAATTCGCGGGAAGCGATTTTTGGTCTCGCCTGACGCCGCCGGCCGTTCCAAGGATGGCCACCCTCCCCGGCGAGCCCCGCCCGACGGCGGGCCACCCGGAACACCGCCCACCGCGGTTCGTGCGACCGCGGTCCTCAACCAGCCAGAACTGACGTGAAAAAACGAAACACAAAAAACTGGAGCATTCAAAAGGCCCTGGATCTTTACGGATTCCAGAGGTGGGGCAACGGCAATTTTTCGGTCGATACCAAGGGGTGCGTGGAAGTGACCCCTCTGGGCGACCAACGGAGCATTCGCGTGCTGGACGTCATCGAGGAAGCCCGCGGCAAGGGTCTGCGCCCGCCCCTGATCATCCGGTTCCAGGATCTGCTGCGCCAGCGGGTCGAACAGATCAACAGCGCCTTCGCCACCGCGATCAAGGAGGAAGCCTACAATGGCCGCTACCGGGGCGTTTTCCCCATCAAGGTCAACCAGATGCGGGAAGTGGTCGAAGAGATCATCGACGCCGGAGAACCCTTCGGGTTCGGGTTGGAAGCGGGCAGCAAGCCGGAGCTGATGATCGCCCTGGCCAGCCACTCTAATCCCGACTCCCTGTTGATCTGCAACGGTTACAAGGACGACGAATACATCCGGCTGGCCATGCTGGGCTCCAAGCTGGGCAAGAAAGTGATCATCGTCATCGAGCAGGTTTCCGAAATCGAACCGATCATCCGCCTGGCGCGCGAGTACGACACCCTGCCGATGATCGGAATCCGGGTAAAACTCCTCAGCCAGGGGGAAGGCAAGTGGGCCACCTCAACCGGCGATCAGTCGAAATTCGGTCTCAACACCTCCCAGATTCTGAGCGCCTGCCGCAAACTACGCGAGGCCGGGATGCAGGATGCCCTCCAACTGCTGCATTTTCACATCGGCTCCCAGGTGCCCAACATCATCACCATCAAGAACGCCGTGGTGGAAGCCGCCCGCTTCTACTGCCAGCTCGCCCGCATGGGCTTTCCGATGGGATACCTGGATGTGGGGGGCGGGCTCGGCATCGACTACGACGGCAGCCGGTCGAACTTCGACAGTTCGATGAATTACTCGATGGAGGAGTACGCGCGCGACATCGTCTTCAATATCAGGGAAGTCTGCCAGACCTCGGATGTGCCGACTCCCGACATCGTGTCGGAAAGCGGGCGCGCCATCGTCGCCCCGCACTCCATGCTGGTGGTCGAGGTTTTCGACCGCATCACGAAAATCGATCCGACCCTGGCCCGGAAACCGGAAGGCGCGCCCCACCCGATCATCGACGAACT
>SLOW01000146.1 GCA_007132315.1 Opitutales bacterium | reverse complement strand
GATCGCGGCTTCGCCCCAGCTTTTGCGCGAACTGTGCAAATACACGAGTTCCGGATCGTCCGGTGTCCTGGGCAGGCTTTGGGCGATGCCCAGCAGGATGTGGGCGTCGCGCGAAAGGAAATACAAGGTTTTTAACCGCTTCTCCCGGGCTTGTCGCAGGGTATCGGCGGCAAAAAAAGCCAGGATGGGCGCGGCCACGCCCGCTTTCCAGCCAAAGTTGGATTCTTTCTCCGTGAGCGTGGCCAGGCGGGCGGCGCGCATGGCGCCGGCTATACGGCGAGCCCGGAAGGAATCGCCGCGAAGGCTGCGCAGCGTTTGCCGTTCGTAGCGATTGAAGAGCCAGTCATTGAAGAGGCGGGCGCAAATCCCTATTTTCCGGGGTGCGTCGTAGTCGCTGATGGGGTGATTGCCGATGTGGAGACAATCGTCCGGTGTCAGTTTTTCCTCGGTCAGAACGTGAGCAAACAACGCACCGTCGCGTTTGCTGGCCCGGATTTCGTTGGAGACATAAATCTGGTCACCATCGGAGAAAAAGCCCGTTTGCCGCAGCAGTTCTTCCAGAAATGCCGAGGGCAGGTACATGTCCGAGAGAAAGCGGATCCGACTGCCCGCAAGCCGGTACTGTTCGAGACTTTCCCGGATCTGGCGGATTGGATAAACGGACTGTTTTTCGGTTCTCAGTTCCAACTCGGCCAATTGATCAAGATCCAGGTCCAGATCATTGTTCGCGGCCCACTCCTCAAAAATCTCCCGGAAAGAAGCCTCACCTCGAGGCGCTTTCGGGCGTGCGGAACGTTCGGCCCTGTGGCGTTGCCGGGCGATTTCTATGGCCAGGCCCGGCCGGTCCTCTGATGGATTGTGCCGCAGGTATTCTCGTGCGGTGGCCCAGAAGATGTCGCGGGGATAGGCCCAGTGGCGGATCAGGCAGGTTTCCCAGATATCGAAAAATATGGCCTTGGGGGTCGAATGGCTCATGGGTGGGGTGAGTCTTTCGTACATAGCCGCAAGGCGAGTTGGCCCAGTTGCCGGTTGAGTCCGGTCGAGCAGGCGACGGATCCCGCCGGCCAAGCGCCCCTGTGCGGGAGCGGTGCGCTACGGTGGCGCAGAGCGCTCGCGGCCACGCCCCACGGAAGGGGTTCGGCCCAGCACCGGCGTTCGGTGCCGGACGCTTCGATTTCGGTCGGGAAGTCGCTCCAGGCCGCGAGTTGCTCCGCCGTGGGATTCCAATAGAACTCGGCCAGGGTGCGCCACACGTCGGTCCGGACGGAGTCATTCCGTTCGGGGGCGGGAGGCGTTTCGCCGGCCGCCCGGGCCAACAGGGTTTCGCGGTAGGCCGTCAAGCCCCAGTCGATGGCGGCACTGTTGCGGGCCGCCCGCAGTTGAGGTGCCAGCTTGCCGTTGTCGGCGGTGTAGCCGAGCACGGGACCGTGGTCGCCGGCGCAAAAATTCTCCAGCATGACCGATGTGTTCATGCGTGGTTTGCCCCGGGAGGAAAAGAGAAACGTTTCCGGTGCGGGGTTTCCCTCGCCAATAAGGAACGAATGGTAGCCGAAGAAAAAAACCGGAGGCAGCGCCGAGTCCTGGTCGCGGAGCAGGTCATACAGGCAGCGTATGGTTTTTCCGGTCCAGCCGATATCGACGAGACCCCAGGGAGTTGCGTCAAAGAGACCCTCCTGGTCAAAATAATCGAGAGTGGTTTGCCGCGCCTGGCGGAGGTGTGGTGTGATGAGGGACCGCAGCGGGTCCTTCAGGAATCCTTCGCGCAGGGCCTCCAGATCGGCGCGATGCAGGAGCTTGGTGGCCGAGGAAGCCGAGGTGACTCGTAGCAGCGCATCGGTTAGTGCCGGGTCCTCCAAGCCGGGCAGACGACTCGCGATCATTTCGGCCGAGAGACCGTTGGGGGCCTCCAGGAGGTAATCGAGAAAGAAGGCGTCGATTTCCCGGGTCCGCGCCGGGTGCCAGGCGACCCGGCTCCCGTGGAGGTAGCGCAGTTCCATGTCGATTCCCAGGTTGGCGAATAAACGTGTCGCCAATTCGTGCAGCACCTGTCCGTCGCGGGACAGGAAATACAACCGCGTCAACCCCAGTTCCACAGCCCGCCGGCCGATCCAAGCCACAAACGGAATCAGTACCCGGGCCGGAATTTCCGCCCGAACCCGGGCGGTCTCCGTCGAATTATGTGAGTGGTGTATCAAGCTTGGACTGCCGTTTATGGCCGGGGGATTCAATCCGATGAGAAAAGTAACGTAGGCCTGTCCGTGAGGACAGGGACAGGGAGGAGTATCGTGCGTAGGCCTGTCCGTGGGTATACAGAAAAGGTGGGCCGATTACCCTACCAGGCGATTCCTTGGAAACCGTGCTGTCGGTGTACCGTCCGAGAATCCCGCCGTTCCCGGTACTCACGCACCGACCTGCCGGGAAAATAACCATCCCAATAGTAGAACGACCAAATTTCTCGGGTCTACCCAAATAGCTTATCGGCGGCGCGCAGAGAGCATGCGGACAGGGTCAGGGTGGGATTGGCGGGGGAGCAGGAGGGGAAGACGCTGCTGCCCAGAACAATCAGATTACGATAGGTATGGTGGACTTGGTTGGCATCGACGACGAAGGTGGCGGGATCGTTACCCATCCGTGTCGTTCCCAGGATATGGGCTTCCGTTTCATTCCAGCGCTCGGGATAGTAGATCCGTTCAACGGGTAGTTTTGCCGCAAGGGTTTCCGCCATTTCGGGCAACGCGCGTCGGCCAGCTTCCAAATAATCAGAGAACCCCTTGTACACGGTCTCTGGCTTTTCCGGGTCTTCGGGACTGGGGCGTACGAAGTTCTCCTGGCTGGGCCAATCTTCGAAGACAAATGCGAATGATGTGTAGTCCCGCCAGCGACCGCGCTCCAGGCGGATTCCCCTGGGAAGACCGGTCAGGAGCATGCAGGCCGGCCGGGTTTCGCGGTGGGCGCCGTCCCAGAACATATAGCCGGTTCCCGACCCCACCGTACTGCCGCCGACATTGGGAAGATTATGGAGATCCATGCGTACCGACAACGAAACCTGTTCGTTGAGTCCCTTGCCGAGCCAAGGATGAGACATACCGGACCGGCTCATCAGGAATGCATTAAAAATCGCGTTGGTGGCAAGAGCGACCAAGTCACCTCGAACCAACAGGTCCTGGTTTTTTCTTCGGCAATGGACCCCGGTAATCCGGCCCCCCGATGTTTCCAGGCGAACAGCCGGACACTCCGTCCACAGGGTGATTCTGTTGTCGTTGTAAAGTTCGGGGAATCCGTTGAGTACAGTGAACTTGGCATCGACCGGGCAAATGCGACACACGCTGGAGCCGCAGCAGGCCGCTTTATTGCGAACGGCCAGGCGCGCTCGCGCGGTTGGCTGCACGGAGAGCTGCTCGGGAAACGCGGCCTTCAGGACCTTGTCCACATTCGTCAAACGATGAGGCGGCTGGGGGAATGGCCGGCTTCGCTAGGCGGGAAATCCGTCTTCGCTGCCGGAAATTGCCATGAT
>SLOW01000110.1 GCA_007132315.1 Opitutales bacterium | reverse complement strand
CAGACGTGCACGTCCATCCCGACCCCGCCGGCGGCCCGGACGAAGCGCGGGGTGGCGACCGGCCGGGGCACGGCCAGGAAGTCCGCCGGGATCCGGCGCAGGTCGTCGGTGATGATCCGGTAGAGGCCGGCGTAGCGCACCACGGCCCCCATGACCAACAGCGCTCCGGCGAGACAGATATACCCCAGCCCCTCCGGGCGCAGCAGCCAGGCCAACAGCTCCTCGTTGCCGAGCAGCGTCCGTTCGCCGCGCAGCACCACGCGCAGCACGGCGCCGGACAGCAGCGGACTCAGCGCCAGCCCCACCAGCAGCCACACCATCAGCGTCCAGGCGGCCATCGGCCGCCACAGGCGCAGAAAACGGCGCGCCGCGGATCGGTAGGTTTCATCAATGAGCCGGGTGAACACCATTCGCGGAATGGACTTTAACGGGCGCGCTACTCCAGACCAGAAAATAACAAAAATCCCGATTCAAGAGTTGATCTAATGAGAAGAGGTCTCAGTATCACTAACGTTAATTCATGAGATTGCGTCTCATTCCCATAAAGTGCTAATTATGCAAACTATTGAAAATAAATTAATAAAATGGAAGCGTTGCCTTGCCTGCGGGGTTGTTGCGATGACATCATTTCTGGCGCTCCATCGAGCCGGGGCGGCGGAGGATCCGTTGGAGCTCGATCCGTTGCGGGTGGTGGGAGCTCGCGAGCAGATCGAGCGTCTGCCCGGGGCGGCGACCTACCTCGACGAATCGGAGATCCGGGTCCAGGGGTACGACAACATCGATCAGGTGATCCGCCGGGTGCCCGGGGCCTACTTCCGTACCGAGGACGGTTACGGTCTGTTTCCGAACATCAGTTTCCGCGGAGTGGGGTCGATGCGCACGTCGAAGCTGACCGTCATGGAAGACGGGATTCTCTCGGCGCCGGCGCCGTATTCGAACCCTTCCGCCTACTACACGCCGACCACCGGCCGGATGAGCGGCCTGGAGGCGATCAAGGGCTCCAGTCAGGTCCGGTACGGCCCGCACACGACGGGGGGTGTGTTGAACTATCTCTCGACTCCGATCCCCCAGCAGGCCGAAGGGTACGTCCGTGCCGTTTATGGCGAAAACAACGAAGCGCGCCTGCACGCCTACTACGGCAATGTGGTCGAGATCGAGTCGGGCACGGTCGGAATCCTGGTGGAGAACTACTACCGGACCACCGAAGGGTTCAAAACCATCGACACGAAGCCCGACTTCGAGCGGGGCGACCGGACCGGGTTTACCAAGGTCGAACCCATGGTGAAACTCGGCTTCGAACCGCGGACCGACGTGCCCCAGAGTTGGGAACTCAAGGTGGGGTACACCGACATGGACGCCGACGAAACCTATCTGGGGCTGAGCGAGGACGATTTTGAGCGGGATCCCCTCCGGCGCTACGCGGCGTCGCGCTTCGATCGGATCGAGACCGAACACGTCCGGACCGCCCTCACGCACGAAATCGCGCCCACACCCGACACGCGGATCAGCACCACCGGTTACTTCAACCGTTTCGAGCGCGCCTGGTACAAATTGCACGAGGTTTCAACCGACGCCTCCAGCGACGCTTCGCGCCCGGATTCGGCGAACCGTCGCAATCTCTCGCGGGCCCTGGCTGAAAACGGCGACCACCTCGCGGTCCTGCGCGGCGAGCAGGCCGGCACCTTGAGGTATCGCAACAACAACCGGACTTACGATTCCTATGGTGTCCAGCAAACCTATCGCGCCGATATCGTCGGTCCGGCCGTCGAACACAATATCGAGCTGGGCGTGCGTTTGCACCATGACTACGAGGACCGTTTCCAGGAGGAGACCAACTACAACCAGCTCGACAACGGAGCCATCGACGGACGTTTCCGTCAGGAGCCCGGCACTCAGGACGACCGCCGCGGAGAAACCACAGCCTTCGCGGTTTATCTTCAGGACCGGATGGAATTCGGCGACTGGTCGGTGACGCCGGGGCTGCGGTACGAGCACCTCCGTTTCCGGATGCGCGACAGTCGCGGGGCCGAGACGGAACGTTCGCGTTCGCACCTCGACGTCTTCGCCCCGGGTATCGGCGTGACCTACGATTACACCGATCGCCTTACCTTCTTCGGCGGCATGCATCGAGGGATCTCCTCTCCCGGTCCCGGCGATGCCATCGCCGGTCTGCGCGAGGAGCGCTCGATCGGTTACGAACTGGGCTCCCGCTATCAGGACCGTCAGGGCTTCCAGGCGGAGGCGACCCTGTTCTGGACCGATTTCAGCAACCTGATCGTGCCCGATAATATCGGCGGCGCCGGAACCGGGGAAACGGAAAATGCCGGGGACGTCCGTACGGCCGGCCTGGAACTGGCGCTTTTCTATGATCCCGGTGTGGCCGGCGACTGGGGTTTCCGCAATCCGAACCGTCTTGCGCTTACCCTCACCGACGCCCGGATCCGCAGCGACGTCAGCGCCGATGGTGCCAGCGGTGGTGCGGTGGAATCGATCTTCGCCGGCGGTGAGAAGGGCAATCGCCTGCCCTACGTGCCGGAGTACCAGGTTTCGGCTGGAACCGGGATTGAATTCGGCCCTTGGGGCGCTTACCTGGATGGATTCTACGTGCCGGCGACCTACGCTTCGGCCAACAACAGCAGCGAGCAGTTCAATCCGAACACCGGCGACCCCGACGCCCGCTTCGGCAAGAACGACGCTTACTTTCTCCTGGACGTCTCGGTACACTACGCCCTCACCGACAACGCCAAAGTCATTGGCGGCGTCCAGAACCTGCTTGACCGGGAATACATCGCGTCACGCCTGCCCCACGGCCCTCGCCCCGGCCACCCCCGATTCGCCAGCGTCAGCCTCGAGGTCAATTTCTGACCCCGCCGCCAGGGCGAGGCGAATCGCGTGCTCAACGGCCTCTGCCTTCCCAAAGGCGGGGGCCGTTTTGTGTTCCGGGCCATGCAGTCCAAGCGTTGATGAACCGTGCGGACGCACGAAAAATTCTTGCCTCGGATCTGTCCAGGGCCTACCTTGGGTAAGGGCGATATCCCTTTCTTCCCCGATGGAAGAGGAGGGCGGTCGTCCGATCTCTTTTGAATATGGACGACAACCGTTCCGCAGGTCCCGACACCGGAGAGCGTGCGGCCGTTGGCGGCCCCTCACGACCCGCGATGCGGGTGGTCGGCATCGGCGCATCGGCCGGAGGCCTGGGGGCGCTGAGGAAGTTTTTCGCCGGCGTGCCCGATAAGCCGGGCGTTTGTTTCGTCGTGGTCGTTCACCTCTCACCCGAGCACGAAAGTCACCTGGCCAATCTGCTCCAGCCCCACTGCCGGCTGCCCGTTCAACAGGTCACTTGCAAAACGCCGCTCGCGGCGGATCATGTGTATGTCATTCCGCCGGACTCGAATATCGACACGCATCTGCATTTGTCCGATCTCGAGAAGCAGCGGCAGGAGCGCGCTCCCATCGACCACTTTTTCCGCACGCTCGCCGAAGCCCACCACGAACAGGCCGTCGGCGTGGTCCTCT
>SLOW01000362.1 GCA_007132315.1 Opitutales bacterium | reverse complement strand
GGGCGGCCTCCCGGAAGGAGCACTCGCCAGCCAAACGGCGATTTCCATGCTCCAGGAAGCGGTCCGGTCCGGCCGGAAGGCCGGAGAACTCGAAAAGATTTTTTCCGAAATCAACGCCCGCATCACCGAGATCGGACGCGAAATCAGTCCCGATAACGGTATCGGCACGACCCTCACCGCCGCCGTGCTGAACGGCGACACCCTGCACATCGCCCACGTGGGTGACTCGGCTATCTACCGCTTCAACCCATCCGGCACGGAACAACTCACCATCGATCACACCCTGGAACAGGAAATCCGCAACCGCCCCGACTACAACCCGCGCATTCCCATCCCCCGCCGCCACAGTCACGTCCTGACCCGCTGCCTCGGCCAGATCGACGACCTGGAAATCGACCTCTACACCCACCGGATCGCCCCCGGCGATCGCCTCATCCTCTGCTCCGACGGCATCACGCTCGACATCGAACCGGAAGAGATTCACCAACGCATTCTCGCGGCGGAGTCCCCGGAACACATCACCCGGGAATTAATCGATCTCGCCAACGAACGCGGCGGACGCGACAACGCCACTCTCGTTGCCCTCTTCGCGGAGCATTGATCACCTCGCAGAGTACGCGGAATGTTAGGCTCACTTTCACCAATCATTGCACAATAGATAATGGATTCCCTTATCAACACCAGAGCGATTACCTCATTGCCGGGTATGCCGGAAACCTCTAACGTGCCCTGAATGCTATTATCGGAGCCGACGCACGAGAACAAGTCGCGCCCTTTACGAGGTGTGTTTCAGCGCCCGTCCGGAACGGGCCCTTTCATCACAGCCATCGCGCTGCTTCTCGCCTTGGGCGCCGGGCATTCGGCACACGCCTTCTACGAATTCGCCCGGGGCGAATTCTTTCTCCAGACCCGCGGCTCGGTCACCTACGACTCGAATATTTTCGGCCGCGAGGAAGCCGAACAGGACCTGCTCTTTGCCCTGAATCCCGAACTCCAATACATCCGCCAGGCTGGCCGGGGAAACATCCGTGCGGCGGTCGGTGTTCGCTTCGGCCGTTACAGCGACTTCACGGCGGAGAACTTCAACGATTTCTACTCCAATCTGACTGTGGGCTACCCCATGCCTCCCGGAACCCGCTTCGGGGGCAGCTTCAACGCATCCTACAGTCAGGACAACGACATCAGTGAGTTCGCCGACCAGCGCCGCCGGATACGCACCACCCGGTATTCGTTCGGGGTAAACAATAGTTACCGCCTCAGCGAACGCGTCGGCCTAAGCAATTCGCTGAGCTTCGCCCGCAGGGAAACCCGCGGCTTCAGCACAGTCGATACCTACTCCGGCAGCCTGGGCGCCTCCTACCTTTACTCGCAAAACCTCAGTTTCAATACCAGTTACGGCGCCAGCGTTTCGGTCAGCGACGGCCGCGCCACCGGCACCAAGCGCGAAATCCTGAGCCAATCGGTGAGCGTCGGCGTGAACGGCCAGATCAGCCCCCGCGTCAGCGGCACGGCCTCGGTCGGAGTCCGCAACACCCAAACCCTCCGCGGGGAGGGCCGCGACCGCAACAGCTTGATCGTCTCCAGCGGCCTCAACTGGGCGGCCCGGGCCAATACGACCGTCAACCTGAGCGCATCGCGCGACATCGATCTTTCCCCGGACGATCGCACCCGCGAAACCACCAGCGTCAATCTCCGGGTCAACCAGCGCCTCACCGCGAAAATGAGCGGCAATGCCTCCGTCGGGTACCGGATGACCGAATACCGGGGTGTTGATTCCGGCACCGACCACGTCTATAGTGCCGGCACCGGCCTGTCGTACACCTTCACTGATCGATGGAACGCCAGCCTGAATTATACTTACTCAGTAACCGACTCCCATTTTCGCGACGACACCTTCGATCGCCACACCGCCACTCTGGCCTCTACCTACCGATTCTAAGAGCAAACCGATTCCATTTATCCTGAAAGACCAAGTGCTATGAAAACGAAAACATTCTTCAGTCTGCTGAGCCCCGCCCTTCCGCTCCTCTGCGCTCTCGCCGTGCTGCTGGCGCCGGCTACCGCCGGCGCCGACGAGTCCGGCGCGACCCTCGACTGGGACAAAATCGAAACCCTGCGCTGGGACCCCGCTCTCGGAGATTTCGTCGTCGGCGAACGCCCCAAACCCATCGACTGGAGCGCCGCCGAGCGCGTTCAATGGGACGCGGAGAATCGGAGATTTCAGGTGATCAAGAGAAGCACGGCCGAAATGGATGCGGCGGACGCCCCTTCCAACCGCCAATTCGACGAACGGGGCTACCGCCTGTCCGTGCGCGACCAAATCGACATTCAGGTCTTCGAAGAACCCGACCTGTCGCTGACCCAGCGCATCGACGGCGACGGCCAAATCCGGATCCCCCTTCTCGGAAACCGCCGAATCGCCGGAAAGACCGTACGGGAAGCGGAGGATTTCATCGAAAACCTCTACCAGGAAGAAGGCATGCTGCGCGATCCGATGATCACGGTCCGCGTCAACCAGTACGCGCCCAAGGAGGTTTCCATCCTCGGAGCGGTGGGCCGGCCCGGCAAACAGGAATTCCCCATCGAACGCAATCGCCTCGACATTGTGGACGTGGTTTCCCGCGCCGGCGGATTCAGTGGCATCGCCCGGGGGAACGCCGTCCATATCACCCGACGCGACGAGCGAACCGGCGAAGAGGAAACTTTCACCGTCAACGTGGAATCCATGATAACCGGCTCGCGTCGCGGCGACGGCGAACGGTTCTACGTCTATCCCGGCGACGTCATCTGGGTGCCGGAACGCGTGTTCTGAACACGAACGACGCCATTTATCCATGAAACACTCCATTCTTCTGGCCATGACGGCCGCGGTTACGCTGACCGCCCTCTGCCTCGAAGCCCGCATGCTCAACGTGCACCACGTCGGGGCGCGGGGAGACGGCGAGCGCGACGACACGTTGGCCATCCAACGGGCCATCGACACCCTGCAACGCGAAGGCGGCGGTACCGTCTATCTCCCCGAGGGAACCTACCGGATTTCCCCGCAAACGGCGGAATCGTCTCAGGCGATCCTGATCACCGGCGACAACATCGAATTGCGTGGCGACGGGCCGGAACGCACCGTGCTCTCCTTCCACAGTCACGGCAACGTCGATCCGGTGGAAAACTGGACCGTCACCGAAGAAGGCAAACTGCGTCGCGGCCACGGCATTCGGCTCATGCCGGCAGATCGCTCCGGAACGTTGCGCAACATCACCATCCGCGATCTCCGCCTCACCGGCAACACGCCTCCCACTGGAAAAGCTTTCTGGCCGGCCGATCCGCAAAGCGGAGACGGCTGGGATATCACACACAAAGGCATCAGCATCGGTCCGGACCGGAACATCGAAGACGTCACGATCGACAACTGCCACGTGGACAACTGGCGCGGCGAAATCATCTATTCGGGAGGCGACGGCATCGGCTCCGTACGGGTGCTCAACAGCAAGATCTGGGGAACGAACGGCAGCGCGATCAGCACCT
>SLOW01000173.1 GCA_007132315.1 Opitutales bacterium | reverse complement strand
CTTGCCAAGGCCGAATTCAATCGCCAACCTCTGCACCAGTCGGACAGAACGTAAATTGAATTTCCTGCTATCAACAAGTCGATCCCGAACACGCCAGCCGCCTTTGGCGGGCCACCGGAGGCAGCTTCCGGATCGATCCACAGATTCCGCCGTATTTCTCCGTCGGTCGCACAAAGTGGTTCGATCCGCGGAAATGATCCCCTGCGTTTCAAACGCAGCGGAATATTTTCATGGATCATGCCGCGGCGTTTCGGGTCTGTACAAGTCGCCAACCGCGCCCGCCCTTCCCAAACAAAATCCAAGACAAATCAAGGAGCACACATGACTTCACAACGCGCATTATGGATCGCAGGTCTGAGCGTCGCAATGACACTGCACCTGCAGGCCGCACTTATCACCGAAGAGGAAGCGTTGCAGCATCCGGATTTCCCATACGTTGGCGAATTCAAAGGTGCCGTGGATCTCGTTGACTCGGGAGTAACCGACCTTGGAATTCAGGTGGCTGCAAGGGGTGACGGGGCCTTCGAAGCTCTTGTTTATTATGGCGGCCTCCCCGGGGACGGATGGTACAAGGGTACGGGCGAACGGGTCAGCCTTAACGCCCAACGCACAAGCGATGAACTGAGCTTCGGGCCGCACGCAGGGATGGTTTTTGAACATCGCGGAGAGGCTGTGGTCGCCGTCGACGAAGCCGGGAACCAACAGGGCAGACTCGCGCGCGTCGTGCGCGGCAGCCCCACCATGGGCAAGGCGCCTCCGGACGAAGCCATCGCGCTCTTTAACGGCACCGACCTTCGCCACTGGAGGGAAAACGCGCAAATGACCGAGGATGGTTTGCTCCAACAGGGAGCGCGGACCGCCGACGACTATGCGGACAAATACCTTCATCTTGAGTTCATGACGGCTTTCACACCGGGATCCGCCGGTTCAAACCGATCGAACAGCGGCGTGTACATCCAGAACCGTTACGAAGTCCAAATCCTCGAATCGTTTGCGGAGCCCGCGACGATCAGTGGAAACGCGTCCCTCTACAACGAGCATCCGCCCCTCCTGAACATGACCTATCCTCCTCTGCAATGGCAGACCTATGACATTTATTTCCGCGCACCCCGCTCTAACGAGAATGGTGAGAAAACCGAAAATGTGCGGATCACCGTCTATCACAACGGAGTTCTCGTACACAAAAACGTCGAGCTGGAGCAGGGAACGGGCGCCGGTGGCGGCCGCGGCGAGGTCCCCGAAGCCGAGCTGTACCTTCAGTCTCACACGGGACCGGTGCGCTTCCGCAACGTGTGGCTCGTGGAAGACGCCGCCGACTGGGAGCCCCGCACATGGGAGCCTGACACCCGCCCAGCGGCGTTGCCTCGACTCGAAGGCACCGAAACTTTGCGACTCGATGCGGTAGGCCGCGCTTCCCATTGGGGCGCAGTTTCGGGAGACCGTAATCATCCCGGTCATACGGGCGGCGGCTTTGCCAATTTCGGCACCGACGGGACCGACTCCGGCATCCGGTGGGAGTTCGATGTCGAATCCCCGGGCGTTTACGACTTGCGGATCTATTACGCGCTTGAAGCGGGTAACCGACCGCTGCACATGCGCGTCAACGATCAGGTCGTCGACGACGCCCTGGATTTTCCCGCAACAGGCGATTGGGCCGCTTGGGCCCATGTCTCGACCCGGGCCGAGCTGCAACAGGGAAAGAACGTCATCCAACTCGAACAGATCGACATCCGGGGTGCGAACATCGACCGGATGGAGATCGAAAGGAGTCCGGAATAGCCCGCGGGCGTCGGCTCAATGTTAGGATTGACTTGAGAAACGGAGTCCCGGTATCATTTTCGGCCTTGGTTGCCCCGCCCTCCAGCTTCGATTGACAATCCTATTCCGAACAAACCAGCAGAGAACCACTAACACACGATCAACGAAAAAAGGAGGATGACGATGACGCAAATGAAACATCTGTTCACGCCGCTGCTTGCCGGGCTTTTTTTGCTGTCCACAGGGACCGGCGCGGCATCCGCGGAAGAATCCGCCGACGGTGATACCGAAATAAGCATCCTGTTGTTCACCAAGACCGCCGGGTCTCGGCACGGACCCGCGATTCAAGCCGCTCATAATACATGGCCCGAAATCGCGGAGAAAAAGGGCTGGCACCTGACCATCACCGAGGATGCCGAATACTTCACAGGCGAGAATCTGGCCAACTATGATGTGTTGTTCTTCGCCAACACTACGCGAAACGTGCTCCCCGAACCGTACCAGCGCGAGGCCTTCAAGGAGCATATCCGCGGCGGGGGAGGATTTGTCGGTTCACACGCGGCTACTGATACCCTCTACGAATGGGAATGGTACGGAGGATTGGTCGGCGCTTACTTCGCCGGTCACCCGCCGGGAACCCAACTGGCCACCATCATCGTGGAAGACGACACCCACCCGTCCACACAGCACCTGGGCGAGTCGTTCGAAATCAACGACGAATGGTATTGGTGGAATGAGAATCCGCGCGAAAATGTGAACGTGCTCGCCAGATTGGATCGGACCTCTCATCAGGTTCTGCGCGAATACCGCGGCGACCCCGAAGAAGATCATCCCGTCATCTGGTATCACGAATACGATGGCGGTCGTGTCTGGTACACAGCGATGGGGCACCCCGCCTCGGTATGGGAAGACGAGCGGTTCCAGCAGATGTTGATCGGGGCGATCGCCTGGGCGGCCGGCAAGCAAGAAGGACAAAACCTTCCCGCCTGCTGCGTCCCGTAACCGGCGGATCTGCACCGCCCGTTTACGGCTCCAGCTCCAATTCGTACGACAACTCGGCGCGCGTTTCAAGGTGGACAGCGACAAGGCGCAGGCCCTCGGCCTGCGCGCTTTCGCGCATGTCCACATTCCCGGCACGCACAAACGAACCGATTCGGCCACGCCGATCCAACACAGTCCATCCACCTTCGTGGGCACTCACGCTGTCGGCCCCTGAGATCCGGATCTGCAACACGGTGCGGCCGTCACGGACGACCGATACGCGATCGCGTCCCAATTCAAACGTATCGTCGCTCATCAGCAGCAGAGGAATCTGCTCGACCACCCGGGCCGAATCGCCGGATCGTTCCGTCAGGCCCACCGAAAGGCCTCCGTCGCCAAACTCCAAACGCTTCGTACCGCCCCAAACGTCGTATTCGATTTCAAACGAACCTTCGGGCAGATCCCGAACGCCCGGCTCCGATTCCTTTTCCGTTTCGCCAACGCTAAAGCGCGCCTCCAAATTCGCTGCTTCCCGGAGTTCATCGTCCGCCAAACGCCGGGTTCCCCAGGCAAAGCGCGACGACCCCGTCTGAGACTGTATCAACGTCCCGAATTCCGGATTCCACAGAAGCCCGATTCCCCGGCGCGTCAATTCAATCGCCAACCTCTGCACCAGTCGGACAGAACATAAATTGAATTTCCTGCTATGAGGTTTGTCAATGGTGGGTATGATTTTCTCGTTTTTTCATCTACTTGATTTATCTCGAGTGAAGTTGCCCCCCATTTGTGTGGGGTAGCAATTTT
>SLOW01000289.1 GCA_007132315.1 Opitutales bacterium | reverse complement strand
TCGCTGACTTCTGCGAGTTCCGCTTCCAGTTCCTCGGCTCGTGCCTCCTCGATCGAAATCCGGTTTCGCGCTTCCTCGAGGTCCGCGGTCATCCCTTCCACCCGCTCTTCCAGTTCGTCGCGCTCGGCCTGGGTGCCACTGAGCTGGTTCTCGGTCTGGGTGAGCTGTTGCCGGGTCTGACTCAGCTGTTGCTCCGTTTCCTCGAGCTGGTTTCCGAGATCAAAATAGAAATAAACAGCCGCAGCGGCTCCGACGATGGCGATGATGCGGGTTACGGTGGAGATGGCGTTCATGAGATGGAATGTGTGTGATGTTCTTTCAATTTAGTCGACCGGAAGAGGGGATCAACCGAAAATCGATTATTCCGGCCGGGAATAGGTTGCGGAAAAGAGATCGTCGCCCGGTTCCCGAAGAACTCCGCGCTCGGGATTCGCGGATAGATGTTCCAACAGCTTGAACAGGATTTCGCAATCCTTTTCTCGGCCTAGGTCGCGAGCCAGCTCTTCGGCGGTGCGCGGCGTTCCGGCGGCGCGCAGGCCGGCGAGCGCTTCTCGTTGGAGTTCGAGCACCGAGGAAGCGGCCTTCTTGCCCGCCTCCACGCCGGGCTGGTGGTAGGCGTTGATATTGATCAGCGAGGCGTAGAGTCCGACCGCCCGTTCGTACAGCGCGATCAGCATGCCGACCACCCGGGTGGAAACGTCCGGAACTGTGATGGTAAGGGACTCGCGGCCGTTCTCGTGGAGCGCGCGGCGGGTCCCGAGGAAAAATCCCTGCAGATAGTCTCCCGCGGTGGTGCCGGGTTCGACTTCGATCGACGGTGACCGGCGGTCGCGCAGGACTTCGATGAATGTGACAAAGAAGTTTACCGGACCGTCGCGCAGCTGCTGGATGTAGGCGTGCTGGTCGGTGGACCCCTTGTTGCCGTAAACGCTCAACCCCTGGTTGACGACGTTGCCGTCGAGATCGCGCTCCTTGCCGAGCGATTCCATGACGAGTTGTTGGAGGTAGCGCGAGAACAGTTGCAGGCGGTCCTTGTAGGGGAGAACCACCATGTCTTTGTCACCGTGGCCGTTGCCGGCATAGTGCCACATCAGGGCCAGCAGGGCGGCGGGGTTTTTGCGGGAGTCCCGGTTGCGGGTCAGATCGTCCATATACGCGGCGCCGGCGAGCAGGCCGCGGATGTCGAGCCCCTGCAGGGCCGCGGGCAGGAGACCGACCGGGCCGAGCTCGCTGGTCCGGCCGCCCACCCAGTCCCACATCGGGTAGCGCCGCAGCCACTGTTCCTCTTTGGCGGTGCGGTCGAGCCGGCTGCCTTCGCCGGTAACCGCCACCGCGTGCCGGGTGAACGCGAGGCCGGCGCGCCGGTAGGCGTCCCTGGCTTCCAGCATGCCGTTGCGGGTTTCGGGTGTTCCGCCGGATTTGGAAATGACGACGCAGAGGGTTTGACCGAGCCGGTCGGAGAGTCTCTTCAGGGTGAGGTCGATCCCGTCGGGGTCGGTGTTGTCGAAGAAAGACACCCGGAGTTTATCCCGGTCCGGGTCGCCCAGGGCCTGTTCCACGAATTGCGGGCCCAGAGCCGAGCCGCCGATCCCGATCACCAGGAGATTGCGAAACGGACCGCCTTCGCCCGCGACCGATCCCGAGTGTACCGCGGCCGCGAAGCTTTCGATGGCCGTCAGGGTTTCTTTGATGTTCTCGCGGATTTTTTCGTCCGGCGCGAGGGCGGGAGAGCGCAACCAGTAGTGGCCGACCTGACGGTTTTCGTCCGGATTGGCGACGGCCCCTTGTTCCAGCGCTTCCATGGCGTCGAACGCCTGCTGTATCGCGGTTTCCCGTTCAGCCAGGAAGCCGGCGGGAAAGTCCATTAAACTGTAATCGAGGGAAAACCCCGACTCGCGGTCGTGGTAATGACGGTCTTTGTAGCGGTCCCAGGACATGATTTCCTGCATTCAGTGACGGAAGAGATCGCGGGGCAACCAGAAAGCGACCCATCGAAATGGCTTACGGGGTTGCGCGGGATTCGACTCTGCGTCATGGTGGCTCGCGCTTTATCGAGAAAAACCAAAACCGGAATGACTTCGTTATGAAAGAGACACCTGACTTCGTGGAGAACAAACTGCCCCGTCGCGATATGTTGAAAACCCTCGGCCTGGGCGCCGCCGCCCTCGGGTCCGCGCCGTTCATCGCCTCCACCGCCGGCGCGGCCGAGCACGGATCCGGTGATCGCCAGCCCAAGGAGAGCGAGATCGGTTTCAAGGACGGCCAATTCGTCCTGCCGCCCCTGGATTACGCTTACGACGCGCTCGAGCCCCACATCGACGCCCGGACGATGGAACTGCACCTCAGCATCCACCATCAGGGTTATGTCAACGGCGCGAACAACGCGGTCGAGAAATTAAAGGCCATCGCCGCTGGCGACGAGGATTCCGCCTTGGTCAAACACTGGACCCGCGAACTGGCGTTTCACGGTTCGGGTCACTCCCTGCACCTGCTTTTCTGGAACAATATGAAGCCGGACGGTGGCGGCGAGCCTTCCGGCGAGCTGGCGGACGCCATCGAAGCCAGTTTCGGCGGTTTCCGTGCCTTTTCGCGCCTCTTCAAGGCGGCTTCGGGCGCGGTCGAGGCCAGCGGCTGGGGGATCCTCGGCTACGAACCCATCAGTGGCAACCTCGTGGTCATGCAGGCGGAGAAACACCACGATATCACCGTGCACGGCGTTGTGCCGTTGCTGGCGATCGACGTCTGGGAACACGCCTATTACCTGAATTATCAAAACCGCCGCGGGGATTACGTGGACGCGTTCATGGAGGTGATCAACTGGGACGACGTCGCCCGTCGCTACCACGCCGCCAAGGGCTGATTGTCGATCGTCGCCGTTCTCCCGTTCAGCGCGCTTCAAAGGAGCCGTCAACCTTCTTGGCCAGGCGTCGCTTCAATTCGAGCGACATCAGGGTGGCGCTCAGGGTGGGGCCGGCGAGACCGCTGCGGATTCGGATTTCGTCGGGATGAAGAATGCCGCCGTCGTCGAACAACGCGATGACGGCGGCTTCGGTTTCGGACAGGTTGTTGCGGGGTTGCGCTTGATCCGACGGCTCGTTTTCCGGTTCCGCCCGGAGGCCCGGCAGGTAGTTGAATTCTTCGACGATATCCTCAACTCCCTGGACCAGCACCGCGCCGTCGCGGATCAGTTGGTGGCAGCCCTGACTGGCGGCCTGGTCGATCCGGCCCGGAACGGCAAAGACGGTGCGCCCCTGGTCCGCGGCGAACCGGGCGGTGATCATGGAGCCGCCGTTGGGCGGCGATTCGATGACGATCAGCCCGGCGCACATCCCGGCCACAATGCGGTTGCGCATGGGAAAACTTTGGCGGTCGGCACGGCGTCCGAAGCGAAATTCGGTGAGGACCGCCCCGCGTTCGGCGATCCGGCGATAGAGCTCGAGATTCTCCGGCGGGTAAATGATGTCGAGACCGCAACCCAGCACCGCGGCGGTCTGGCCGCCGGCTTCGAGCGCCCCTTCGTGGGCGGCGGTGTCGATGCCACGAGCGAGTCCGCTCACCAC
>SLOW01000339.1 GCA_007132315.1 Opitutales bacterium | reverse complement strand
GAAACGCTGACATGGGGTCGCGCTTTTGCGGTGTATTATGTCGTGGTTTCTGTCGGGTTTCTCCTGTGGCGCCTGGTTTTTGCGAGGGGGGCTCGGCGGTACCTCATGGAGAGCGGGGCGAAGTCGGCTTCCGAGGAGAATCTCTGGCAGGTCTTTACCTCGGGGTTGAACCCGCTCCTGGCCGCCGTTCTTTTTCCATTACTCTGGCCGCTGGTGGCGGTGCTTCAGGTGTTGGTGCGGCGGGTTCCGGCGGATTTTCCGGGATCGAACCGGTCGCAGAACAACCGGACTGCGTTCGGGGCGGCAACGCCATCCGAGTTGGAGAATCTGGTCGGCCAGGTGGGCGAGGCCGCGTGCGATCTGCGCCCGTCCGGCCGGGTCGCCGTCGGCGGACGCAAGGTGGAGGCGGTGTCGCGCTCCGGATACATTCACCAGGGAGAACGGGTCCTCGTCGTGGGGTGTGAGGGGTTTCGCGTGGTGGTGGGCAGAGGCGATGCCGGATGAGTTTCATAGCCAATTCACGTATTCATATTCATGAATTTCTAATAGTCGGTTTGGTCCGGTCATTTATTTCTAAATGCTCCCGCATGGCCGGCCGACTCGGGGGCGCGGACATCTCACCCGCACCGGCGGCGGAGGCCGCTTTGATGGCAGATGGGAGAAATGGGTTTACTTGGCGTCCGGCGGTCCCACAATAGACGGCTTGAATTGAACTGACCATGCCCGGAAAAATAGCAGCAAGAACCGCTCCCAAGGAAACAAAAGCGTACGCACAGGCCGGTGTGGACATCGACCTGGCGGACAGCGTCAAAGGCGGATTGAAGCGTACCCTCGCCCGGGTCGGCCGTCCCGAAGTCCTCGGCAAAGCCGGCGGTTTCGGCGGGCTGTTCGATCTCTCGAAATCCGGGTACCGGCGGCCCGTGCTCGTGAGCAGTGTCGATGGGGTGGGAACCAAGTTGAAACTGGCGTTCGGGACCGGACGGCACGAGGGCGTCGGCCGCGACATCGTGAACCACTGCGTGAACGATATCGCGGTGCTCGGCGCCGAACCGTTGTTTTTTCTGGACTACGTCGGCATGGGGAAGTTGGAACCGGGCGTGTTTCAAGGCATCCTGAGCGGTATGGCCGAGGCATGCCGGGAGGCCCGGTGCGCCTTGATCGGTGGAGAAACCGCCCAGATGCCTGGTTTTTACCGAACCGGCGAATACGATTTGGTCGGTTCCGTGGTGGGCGCGGTCGAAAAGCCGAAGATCCTGTCGGGCGCGGCGATACGTCCCGGCGACAAGCTGGTGGGGCTCGGCTCGAACGGTCTGCACACGAACGGCTACTCGCTGGCGACCAAGATCTTCTTTAACAAACTGCGCTACCGCATGGACGACCGCCTGCCCGGCGGTGAGGTCACCGTGGCCGACGCGCTGCTCGAACCCCACCTGAATTACGCCCGCCTGATGCTGCGGCTGTTTTCACGCCTCAACACCGGGAGTCGTTCGGACACCCGTCGGGGAAACGCTATCTTCGGCGCCGCCCACATCACCGGCGGCGGTTTCACCGGCAATATCCCGCGCATCGTTCCAGAGAAATGCGACGTCGTCATCGACACCGGCACATGGACCCGGCCCCGGGTGTTCGACATTTTGGCGACCGAAGGCGGCGTGGCGTTCGACGAGCTTTACGAGGTGTTCAACATGGGTATCGGTATGGTGCTCGTTGTCTCCCCGGACGCGGCGCAAGACGTCGTGCGTCGTTGCCGGCGGGCCCGCCAGCCGGCCTGGACTATCGGAGAAGTCACCCGGGGCAAGGGCCGGGTGCACCTGCGTTGAGGATTCCTGATTACTAATTCCGGATTCCTGATTCCGGATTCTTGGGGACGGGGCTTTCGTCTGGTGCTTTCGCGGGTAGCGAGTGATCCGCAATCTGAATTCCGAAATCCGGTGTTGCCGGTCCTTCCGGCGGCGCCTATACCCTGGTCATGATCGATCTGAAGATTCTTCGGGAGCAGCCCGAGCGGCTGCGGGCGGCGATTGAGGCCAAGGGCTTCGATTGCGATCTCGACGCGGTTCTCGCGGCGGACCGGGCGAGGCGGGAATCCCTGCGCGAAGTCGAAGACCTGCGCGCCCGGCAAAAGGCCGCCAACGCGGAGATGGCCGCTCTGCTCAAGGGGTCGGATGCGTTCAAGGCGAAGGTGACTGAAATGAAGAACCTTTCGGCCGGACTGAAGGAGAAGGAGGCCGCGCTGCGCGAGACGGAAGCGACCTGGCAACGGCTGGCGCTGTCGGTTCCCAACATACCCCACGAGAGCGTTCCGGTCGCGTCGGATCCTTCGGGGAATCAGGTCGTTTCGACGTGGGGGGAGGAGTATAAGGCCTGTCCGTATTCACGTCCGCATTACGAAATCCCGTGGCTGGAGGAGATGATCGACTTTGCGCGGGGAGTAAAAGTGACCGGCGCCGGTTTCCCGTTCTACCGGGGCGACGGCGCGCGGCTGGTGCGCGCGTTGGTGCAGTTTTTTCTGCGCGAGGCCGGGCGCCACGGTTACGAGGAAGTGTATCCGCCGCTCCTGGTCAACGAAGGCAGCGCCACGGCCACCGGCCAGTTGCCGGACAAGGAGGGGCAGATGTATGAAACGGTCGCCGATTCGCTTTACCTGATTCCCACCGCCGAGGTTCCGGTCACCAATTTTTTCCGCGACGAGATTCTTCCCGAGGCGAGTCTCCCGAGAAAGGTGTCCGCCTTCACCCCGTGCTTCCGCCGGGAGGCGGGCAGTTACGGCAAGGATGTCCGGGGGTTGAACCGCCTGCACCAGTTCGACAAGGTCGAGCTGGTCAAGTGGGTTCACCCCTCGCAAAGTTACGCCGAGCTGGAAAGCCTGCGCGAGGAGGCGGAGAACCTGGTGCGCCAATTGAAGCTGCCCTACCGGGTTTTGCTGATGTGCACGGGTGATCTCGGGTTCACCCAGACCAAAAAATACGATATCGAGGTGTGGGCGGCAGGCCAGCAACGCTGGCTCGAGGTCTCCAGTTGCAGTAATTTCGAAGCCTTCCAGGCGCGGCGGGCGCGTACCCGGTTTCGCGACGCCGACGGCCACGTGGAACCGCTTCACACCCTCAATGGCTCCGGTCTGGCGGTGCCCCGTATTCTGGCGGCGCTTCTGGAGAACAATCTCCGCGAGGACGGTGCCGTCAACGTTCCGGAGGTTCTGCGCCCGTGGTTCGAGCGGGAGACGATCGGTTCGCCCGCCGCGGTGACGTGAAACGGAAATGCGAGGCGGGAGACTGAACTTCCGTTACCATGTGCGATTGGCAAGAAATGGCCGTGCGGCTGGCCGATGTTTTTCCGAGGCGGCGCCTGCATCCGCGGGCGTTGGACTGGATCGAGTCGGCGTCAAAGGACGGCGCCTGGCACATCGCCTGTTCGGGCGGGGCCGACTCCGTCTGTTTGATTCTGCTGTTGTACGCCCACTTTCCGGAGCGGAGAGCGGGGATGCGGGTGTTGCATTTCAACCACCGCCTGCGGGGGAGTGAGTCGGACCGGGATGCCGCGTGGGTGAAGGAGATGGCCGGCGCGCTCGCTCTGGCGGCGG
>SLOW01000258.1 GCA_007132315.1 Opitutales bacterium | reverse complement strand
GCGGCGCTCGCCGCGATCGAACGTTGCCGCCAACTGGCTCCTTCGCGCGACACCTGGCGTTCGGCATCCGCCCACTTTCGCCGCCGGCTCATCGACAACGGCTGGCGGGTCGCCGCGGACGACTCCCCCATCGTGCCAATCGTGGTGGGAGAATCCGGTCAGGCCATCGAGCTCGCATCCGCGCTGGCCGACGACGGGATTCTGACCGCTCCCGTCCGCCCGCCGACCGTTCCGGAGGGTTCGGCGCGCCTCCGGGTTTCCCTGAAAAGCACCCTGGGCGCGAGCGATTACGATCGTATTCTCGTATCCCTGACAAAGAACCGGCGGACATGACCTGGCTCTGGATCAGCGGTTGGGCCGTCCCCGCGGATTGGCTCGCGAAGCAAGCGACGGAAATCTTCCCGCGCATTCGCCACGAAGCCGTGCCGGCCGACCCCGAGGGGACGTGGCGCCACGAACGCGTCCACTATGACCGGCTCATCGGATATTCGCTCGGAGCATTTCTTCTCTTGCGCGAAGAGCGGCGGGAGCCCTCCGGCCGACCGGCCGCCCTGCTCGCTCCGTTCCTGGCTTTCCCGCGAGAAGCGAACCTCGGCGGCCGCGTGGCCATGACCCGCCTGCGTTATCTGGAACGCTGGCTTCGCCGCGACCAAAGCGCCGCCACAACCGATTTTTACCGACGCGCCGGTCTCGACGAGCTCAACGGCAAGACGGAACCCGTCTCGGACACCGATCTCCTGCGGCGCGGCATCGAAGTGCTCATGCGAGAAACCGAACCCGCGGGCTCCGGCCCGTGGTTTACCGCATTCGCCTGCGACAACGACCCATTAATCGATTCGACCCGCTTAAGCGCGTTACTGCCCGGGCTCAAAGTCATACCCGGCCAAAACCACCACCCGGCGCCGCTCATGCGCGCCCTGGCCGGAGAATGGCCGTGCTGAAACAACCATGACGCCGAATCGATTCGATCAGGCCGCCCACAGCTACGAAGATTTTGCCGACGTGCAAAAGAGAACCGCGGCGTGGCTGGCCGAATGGATTCCGCACGAACGCGCCGGCAACGCGTGGGAAATCGGCGCGGGAACGGGTCTGTTTACCCGTCACTTGATTCCGTGGAACGGACGCCTTCTCGCCACCGACGCCTCACCGAACATGGTCGCCGCCGGCCGGCAGCATTGTCCGGAGGCCCACTGGCAAGTATGCGACGCCGCCTGCCGTCAACCGGAACGTCACGACTGGATATTCACTTGCAGTTTTCTGCAATGGGCCGCGCACCCCGCAAGTCTCCTGCCACAATGGGCCGAACAACTGCGTCCCGGAGGCCGCATCCTGGCCGGCATGTTCACACACGGCGCGGTGCCGGAGCTCCATCAGTCACTCGGATCCGCAGCACCCATTGCGTGGCGCACGGACAAGGATTGGCGCAGCCTGTTTGGCCGTGCCGGACTGCGCGTACTCGCTTGCGAGGCTTGCACCGAACAAAAGATTTACCCAACGGCCCTGGATCTGTTCCGCAGTCTGCACCGGATCGGCGCCACGGGGAAAGCAGCCCTGAGCGCTTCGAAACTTCGAAAAACAATCCGCCGTTACGAACAGCAATGTCCCCACCGGGATGGCGTCAAAGTCGAATGGCACTACTGCCGAATTCTCGCCGCACCCGATATTCGATCGGCGCTGACCAGCACCACACCTTCTCGGTGAGAACCGGCAATCTTCACCCGATTGCACAGCCATCGAGTTAAGACGGCCTTCTTGACCCCACAGCAAAAGGCTTCAAGGTCTGTTCTTTTATGGAGAAGAAGAAATTCGAAGATCTGGGATTGTCTCCTTTCACCCTAAAAGCCGTACAGGCCATGGGGTTTGAGGAAGCGTCACCCATTCAATCCGCGGCGATTCCGGTCTTGATGACCGGATGTGATGTCATCGGCCAATCACAAACGGGTTCGGGAAAGACCGCGGCGTTCGCCATTCCGGCGATTGAGCGGGTGGATCCGAAACTCCTGGCCCCTCAGGTCCTCATACTCTGCCCGACCCGAGAACTCGCCGTTCAAGTCGCGGAGGAGACCGCCCGGTTGGCGGCTTTCAAGAAAGGCGTGCGGGAACTGCCCATTTATGGCGGCCAATCCTACGAACGCCAGTTCCGCGGTTTGAAACAGGGCGCGCAGATTATCATCGGAACGCCCGGCCGGGTGCTCGACCACATGGAGAAAGGCACCCTCCGCCTGGATCAGATCAGGACGGTCATCCTCGACGAGGCGGACCGGATGCTTGACATGGGGTTTGTCGACGACATCCGCACCGTCCTCGGGCGAATGCCGGAAGAGCGACAGACCGTCCTATTTTCGGCGACCGTCCCGAAACCGATCGCCGACCTGATCAAGACCTTCACCAAAGAGCCTGCCTGGGTGAGAATCAAGAGCCAGGAAATGGCGGTGCCGGCCATCGAGCAGATCTGGTACGAAGTGGACCGCCGGACCAAGACGGAGGTCTTGTGCCGCTTGATCGATATGGAGGATATTCGCTACGCCATTATCTTCTGTGCGACCAAACTGATGGTGGACGACATCGTGGAGCAGTTGAACGCCCGCGGCTACCTCGCGGACAAACTGCACGGCGATATGACGCAGATGATGCGGGAGCGGGTCATGAACCGCTTCAGAAAACGTTCGATCGAGTTTCTCGTCGCAACGGACGTCGCCGCGCGGGGGCTGGATGTGAAGGAGATCGAAGTGGTGTTCAATTACGATCTCCCCAACGACGGCGAAGATTATGTTCACCGCATCGGACGGACCGGCCGGGCCGGAAAAGGGGGGAAAGCGGTCACATTCGTGGCCGGACGCGAACTCTATAAACTCCAGAATATCATCCGCTTCACCAAGGGAAACATCCGTCGCGGCAAGGTGCCGACACTCGAAATGGTGGAGGCCCGGCGTGCCGACACGTTTTTCACGACCTTGCGCGAAACCTTAGAAAAAGGTGCGTTTCGCCGTTACGACGAATTCACCGACCGCCTGCTGGAGCAGGGTTACAGTCCGACCAACATCATTTCAGCCCTGTGTCATTTGCGGGAAGGCGAATCGGGACGTTCTTCGGGGGAGGAAATCCCCATTCCCGGCACTTCCGAAAGAAACCTGGCTGCTCGTCCGAAAGGCGGGAAGACGAGCAAAAAGAAGGGTGTGTTCGGTCGCAAAGCCGGAAAGAAGGAGTCCCCACCCCGAAGCACCGCCAGGAATGTGAGTGCGGACGGCCCTGATCGCACCCGCTGTGTGATTCTCAACGTCGGACGCGATAAAGGCATCGAAACCGGGGCGGTCCTCGGAGTGATCCTCGGCGTGTCCAAGGTACCGAAGGAATCCGTCGGATTCATCAAAATGCACGACAAGGAATCCCACGCACATATCGCCGAAGATCAAGCCGAACGCGTCGTGCAAAAACTCAACGGAATCCGTTTCCAGGGCCACCGCCTCTCCGTCCGGCTCGCGACTACCCGACGCAGTGCCAGAGGCGACACGTCTTGATCCTTGATTGCGCCCCGCCGTCTGCCGTTCATTTCCTTACGAACGGTCCTTCACCACGATATTCG
>SLOW01000199.1 GCA_007132315.1 Opitutales bacterium | reverse complement strand
GTCGTTCTGAGAGGAGAGCTCCTGGCAACCTATTCGTTTTGGTACCGCGGATTGCCATTCGATAAGAGGGCGACGTGGGACGAGCAGGTTCAGCGGCTCGATCCCGGCGAACCGGTCCTGCCTCAGGTCGAGGCGCTTGCGCCGGTGGATACCCGTGACCGGGGCCGAGATCTGTTGATGGAAGCGTTGAAGCACGACGGGTCGGAGCGATGAGTGTGGCGGAGCGCCTTGATATGGGCAAGCCTGTCTCGGTGAGTCCGTTTGCGTGGCGCTGGCTGCTTCCAGCGCTCATTTCGCCGCTTCCAGCCAGTAGTCGAGCCGGACCCGCATTTTCTTGAGTTCGTCCGCGTAGGAGGGGTCTCCAACCCGGTTCTCCTTCTCGGTCGGATCCAAGCGAAGATCAAATAACCGTTCGTACTCCCACTCCGGCCACCAGGTGTATTTCAAATCACGCCTTACCACCGCCTGCGAGCCTTGGATAGAACGCTATGGTCGGGGATCTCGTCATCGATCCCCAGGCCGAGAAACCAAAGATAATCGGGGCGCTCCGGGATTCACGGCTGCAATGAGGAGCTGCCGTCTCCGAGCATCGGGTTTGAGCGGAGACAGTGCCTCCAATTGCGGACCGAGTGGCTCGGCGATGTGAAGCTTACGTTGGCGTCGAGGCGAATTTTCCGGTTATTTGGGCGACATGAAAATCTTCCGCTCAACCCTGGCGTCGATTTTGGTATTTGGGATGCCTGCTTGGGCGGCTCCTTCACCCGATGAGGCGGCGCGACTTTACGAGCGGGCGTTCGAGCGATTCGTCTTGGTGGAGGGGGCCGACCTGCAACGGGTTCGCGGAGAAGCCGGTCCGGATCGCGCCGCGATCGAAGAAGGGATCGCGTTGATGAAGGAAGCCTCGAAAGCTCCGCAGGTGGAGTTTCCCGGAATGAACGCCGAGATGGACCTTCCTCCGCATCTGTCGAGGGCGCGGTCCTCAGTGCGTACGGCTCTGGGCTGGGCGGAACTCGAAATCGAGGAAGAATTTGAGAGTGCTCTGGAAACGCTTGATGCCGTTATCCGTACCGGTTACCATATGGGCGGCGGAAGCGAATTGATCGGATACCTTGCCGGAGTTGCGATCGAAGGGATCGCTTATCGGTGGATCGGGCAGCATGCGGTCCGGCTTACTCCGGAGGATCGAACCCGGTTGCTCGAAAAGCTGGATGCGTTGCCTCCCGCGCCGACGGTGGCCGGCGCTCTGATAGTCGAACGGGCTGAGCGAATGGGCCCCTGGCTCGACCTTGTTCACGAGAACGCCCGTGAGGCGTTTGAACAAGCAGAGGCCTTCGGCGAGAGGATTCGTCTGAGTGCCGTGACTTCGATGGGGGGTGAGGTGAGCGTGGGGATTGATGATTTGGAGCAGGGGATCACCCTCTGGAGAAGGCCCGGGTAAACGCGGCACGGGATCGAGCTGGTCTGGGTCGATCCGAAGGCCGACACCGCCCTGATTCGCAAAGGTGACGAGTCCGCGGTGATTCTGCTGCAGGATCGGAAGATCTCGCCGCTAGATTCCGGGGAACTGATTGAGGGTCTACGCGAACTTGCCGGACCGGGTCGGCTCGACGAAATCCTGGCGCAGGCGAGAATGGAAGTGACCCCGGAGAACGCTTTGGAGGCTTTCCAATTGGTGATGGAGGAATCGGTCGGTCGCGACTACGATATTATGATCGAATGGGCTTCCGGCCCTTGGAAACCGGACGACGAAGCGGACGCCGAGGTCAGGGAATCCTTGAGTTCTCTGGGACAGATTACCTTTGATTCGATCCGGAGGGTTCGGGGAACCAAAGCGGGAACGGCGGCGATCCGGGAAATGGGGCGGACGGCTGTAATCCTTCTGGACGAAGCCGAGGCGCCGATACCCGATGATCCTTTCCGGGAGGGACCGTTCGAGATCCGGGAGACCGAGGTGGGGTTCGAACTGGTCTCGGGCTTCGAGCGCAGTGGAGGGATGTTGCTCAATCTCGAAGTGCGGCGGAAGCCCTGAGCGGCCGGGGCTGGTTCACCCTGAAGGAGGGGGGAGTCGCGGAGGAACATGTCTTCATCCACGAGGGCGATGATTCGGCGGTAAAGCTCAAGAAGGAGACCAAGGACAGGTGATCGCGGCACCCAGGGAAGCGGGCGGAAGTATTGACCGATCGGTCAACGTATCCTTTTGGGTGAGGATGAATTGCCTCCGTTGCCCGCCGGGCCGCCCGTGCGTGTTGATCTCGACTTGGGATGGTCCTTTTGTTCAGGGGCATTCCAGGGAAAACTTCGATTAGCCCTTCCCCCCTTCCCCTGGTCAATGAACCTGGCCATGAGTTCCGCCCTGTGCCGGACATCGAACTTCTTGTAAATGTTTAGCAGGTAATCATCGATGGTGCGACGGCTCACACCCAATTCGTCGGCGATCTGCCGCGCGTCTTTTCCGGTCAGCAGTTCTTTGAAAACTTGTCGCAGGCGTGGCGAAAGGTGCGGCTGATCGTCGTTGGGCGCCAATCGGCCGTCACGATAAAGGCGATACAGTTCTATGGTGAAGAGTCGCAGGATGTCGCGCTCCCGTTGCGTGAAAGCGCGATCCTCGGGCTGCCGGTGTAAAGCGATACCGGTGGCCCGGCTCGGATTACGCTTGCGGAAAAAACACACCAGCGCATCGCCCCCATGACGTCCCGTGGCATCGTGGAAGGAGCGGTAAATCTCGCTCTTCCAATAGGCCTTTAGATCCGTCAGTTCGGCGCGTGAACCCGCTACGATTCGCCGGTTGATGCGCACGCTCGCATCAATCAACGGATCGTCCCGGAGTTTGTGATTCTCGGCCCAATGTTGCACCCAGCGTGTGACTTTCGTATCGCCGAAGTCGCCGGTGATCAGAGGATTTCCCGCGCGCACGTCTTCCGTGGCGGTAAAATTCTCAAATTGGGTATAAAATCCAATCCATATCCCGAGCAGTTCGCCAATGCCGTCGATCACCCTCTGCTGTTGGAGCAATGCTTCGCCCTCCAGATCGCGGATCTCCCCGATGAGCTGAAACACCCGCCGGACGTCAACAAGACGTAAGTGACTGCGGCCAATCCCAGGCATAGGAATGCTGCTTGTTTTTGGTGGATAAAAACGAGGGAGAGCAGCTGAAGACGATTATAGAACAATTCAGGCCAAAAAACGCAATACTTTTCCCAGGAATCGGTCGGGATGCGGAAGCTATTGGAATGCTCCAAACCGGAGTTCCCGGTAATCAGGCGGACGAAAATCCGGTTGTAAGCCTCCGCAAGCGACCGGACCGCCGAGGATTGGCGCTCAATCACGGGGAAACCCGTTTCGAAAACAAGTACCTCACTTGATAGCGCGAAAAAAATTTAGCCAGGTTGATTTGATGTATCCGCCCGGAGTTCAAGAGGGTATAAATTGCTCCTCCCCCGGCTCCGACCCCGCCCCCGTAATTTTACGGTGTTGCGGAAAATCACGTGGATTGATAGGATCAACGCCACGCTTAGCCCGTTTCTGATAAGGAAGATACACGCTAATCGCAACCCTTGGAAAAACGTAAGAAGATATACTGCTTAATCCCTAGGATTTT
>SLOW01000256.1 GCA_007132315.1 Opitutales bacterium | reverse complement strand
GGTCCCGGACTTTTTCAAGGCCTTGATACGGATCCTCCACACCCGCCAAATAACTGTTCCCGGTGTCCCAATTGACGCCAATCCACGGACTTTTTACGAGATTGACAATCTTGAGCAAACCATCGCTCGTCTTTGTATAGATACCGTGGGGCTCGATCCCCAAATGCACCTTGTGCCGCCGGGCCACCATCTCGGCTTTCGTCAATGTGTAGCGCATGACTTCATGCGCAAACGCATCGTCCATCCAGGACGGCTTTATCATCTCGTCGGTGTTGACGAAGGGAGCTCCCAGCGCGTCGGCGAAAATAATCGCCCGGGTCAATCGCGCCACCGCCGCCTCCGGTTTCATCAGGGGCGAATGCCCGCTGATACTGCTGACCTGAATATTGTAGCGGTCAGCGATCTCCTTAAGCAGCAAGGGATCTTCTTCCATCGAAAAGGAATGGAAATAGTTGACCTCACTGAGCAGTTCCCATCCTATGTGAACCATCGGTTCAATGTATCGATAACCCAGTTCGGAGGCGATCCGAACGCCCTCTTCGAATCCCTTGTCCGCGCTGCGGCAATATTCCATGTTCAGAGTAATCTTGAATCGCGCCATATTATCCATCCTGTCGTTGAAGGTTCATGTTTTGGTCACACCGCCCGCCGTCTTAGCCTTCCGGGCCAAAGCCTCCAGCGGCCATTCGTTCACCGTGAAGTCGGTCAGAGGTAAATCGACCCGATCTCCGCGCAGCGCCGAAAGATAGGCCCCCAGATTTAACTCTGAAGTCGCCAGAGCGGTGGACAAGCCAATCGTCGGCTCGGAACCGCCCTCGATCCAATCCGCCAATGCATTGAAGCTCTTTTGAAAATTCTGAACCCACAACGGCTGGGGCGCCGGCGGTGCCACCTCTTCCCATCCCGACCGACTGGTGTGGATAAAGTAGGGGCCGTTTTCGCCGTTGCAGAACCGGATTTCACCCTCCGTCCCCGTCACCAGCATCGTGTAGGGCTGCCCCAACGCCTGACCACCGTCGAGAACGCCCCGGCAACCATTCTTAAACCCCACGTACGCCACGCCATGCTCTTCCATGGCATGACCATAGCCGCGAAAATCGCGCACCCGGGCTTGGCCGAACACCCATTCGGCGGCCACATCCCCATTCAAGAAGCAGAACATATCAAGCCAGTGGGAGCCCCATTCCGATAAATCCCAGCCGGGAAGCCCAGCCGAGATTAGAAGCGGTTCTCCTATTTCTCCTTGGGCGATCCACTGGCGGGCGAGCTCAAACACAACGCTGTAGCGACGGACGTGCGCCGCCGTAATCTTGACACGGGTTTTGGCCGCAACCTCGCGCACGGCACGGACATCGGCGGGCGAAGCCAAAAAGGGCTTTTCACAAAAAACTCCCTTTACACCCGCCCGGGCGCAGTCTTCGATCATCACGCGATGCAGTCCGACGTAGGTGCAGATGCTGACGATGTCCGGCTTCTCCACCCGCAACATTTCATGATAATCCGCGTAACCAGCGGCCACATCGAACCGAGTCCGCCAAGCGGCAAGATTCTCCGGGTTGATGTCCGCCCCCGCACATAGCTCCATCCGGTCATCTGCTAAAAGGGCGTTGCTATGCGTGTAGGCGATCTGATGACCGCCTCCTTTTACATTTCCCATGGATTCGGCTTTGCCGACTCCAATTAAGGCGCAGCGATAGGATTGAGCCATATTCTTTTCCCGCAATGAGTTGTTAAAAAGGGTGTTTCGCTTATTTCAAAAGCCACCCGATGGTGTTACGAGCAACCCTCCGAAAAGCCGGCGAAGCAAAGGACTCCATCGAATGCCCGTTGGCCAAATAGGCCATCTTGCCCGCACCGCCGATTCGTCCGCCCTCGCCTGTAAGAATCATCGGAAAGTAGATGCCGTGAAAATCAGCCCGGGCATGAATCACATACTCCAAATCCGGCATGATCTGAAAGTTGTAATATAATTCATCCATCAGCGCATAGGATTCTACACCCTCAATAACCGGATGTCCCGTCGGAAGAACTTCGACCTGCCAATCCGCGTATTCCGTGTGAGCCGTCACCTTCCAATCCCAACGAACACCCAATAACCGGCCGAACTCGGGCCAGTCATCGTAACTGGCAATCCCGCCGTGCCATCCCAAAATCGGGCGTCCGGACGCCACATAATTCCGATACGCTTCCCGCTGCGTCTCGCTGGGACGAATGTAGCCACAAGGTCGCACACCCTCTGGCCACTTATGCTTATCCGGCGCACTTCCCGTCCAATGCAAGCCACCCGTAACCAACAAATCGCAGCCCTCCAAATGATCAAAGGCTTCACTGCCGTCGAAACATTCGATCCGGCAAACGGTGCCGAGATCGGCCTGTACTTGTTCAAATTGCCGACTTACGGGATGATACGGTCCGCCTGACAGAACCACGATTGTCTTTGCTTTTTTTCTCATATAGCGCAACAATAGAGGCAATCATCGGCTTGAGTCAAGTGCCAACGGGATTCCATAATGCCAAATTTATTATCAAATATGCCACGCGCCAAAACCAAACCGATCCCAACACGCCCCGCCCGCGACAACCCACTGGATACACTCCACATCGAAACCATCGGGCACGTTAAGGAGAAGCGCGCGGCCGTGAACGGGCGGTTCCCATTCGACGGAATCGGCTTAGTATTCAAAGGTGAAGGTTTTTACCAAGTCAATCACGGCACGACCCGAAGACTGGTCGGCCCTGGTTATTTCACCATTTGGCCGGGGCCCCGTTTTTACTACGGCCCCCATGCCGGGCAAAGCTGGGACGAGCGCTTCGTTTGCTTCAGCGGCCAACGGGTGGCTGACTGGTTGCGGTGGCACTGGCTGCCACGAAAGGATGAGATCAGACCGATCCCCGATCCAGAGATGATCGGCAACCTGCATGATCGGATCACTCAGGCTCAGGGGGGCGATCCCATGCTCACACCGGAAGAATCGAAACTGGACCTTGAACGATTTGTCTATCTACTCCAGGGCCATGGACCACCGGCGCAGGCACGGGATGCGCTGGATCATTGTATCGATGAATGGACACGGGAGCCGGAAAAGGCGGGGGACCTCAACGAAACAGCCCGCGCCTTGGGCATGAGCTACAGCGGCTTTCGCCACCATTTCACTCGACGGACAGGGCGCTCACCGCATCAGTTTCTTTTAGCGCGTAGAATCGAGGTCGCCTGCAATCGGCTGGCCCGAAGCGATGATTCGGTGAAGGCAATCGCACTCGACAGCGGGTTCCACTACGCGGCGAGTTTCAACCGCGCTTTTCTAAGTATAAAAAATGTTACGCCTGGAGAATACCGGCGCCGAGTCCGCCTGCTGTCCTGAACAGAGAAATTCCTTCACAAGGTCCGCGAACCGCACCACAACGCCCCCACCCCGGCGACGATCTGCCGATCCATCGCGGGCGCCATGCGCGGCGGTTCACTGCCGTGGACCGGTTGTACTGTTGCATACGCCTATTCTCACACTTTTTCCTGAGTTCAACAATGGGACACCCGCGGTCGATTTGACTTCCAGATGAGGTCGTAGAGTTGTTGCTGTTCGGGATCCATCTTGAGCAG
>SLOW01000284.1 GCA_007132315.1 Opitutales bacterium | reverse complement strand
TCACAATCGCCGTTTTCTTACTCATTATAAATCTTCCGGTTAACATTCGTACCGGCGCGAATGGGCCGCCACGGTTTTCTCAGGTCCGCTTCCGGCGCGGACCAGCCATCAGAAACCAATCGCCAGGTCCGCCCATTCGCCGAGCGTGCGACTCTCCAGACTCGCCCCGGAACACACCCGGGCGAACGCGTCCCGCACGCGGTCCGCTTCCAACGCCAGTATGCCGCTCAGAACCAATGATCCGCCCGGCGCCGTCGCAGCGACGAAATCCTCGGCGTGCCGGCACAACACGTCGCTTTGAATATTCGCGAGAAGGAGGTCGGCGCGCTGCCCGCGCAGCCCGTCGGGCAGGCCCGCCACCTGAAAGGACACCCGCCCGTCCAGTCCGTTCTTCGTCGCGTTTTCCCGGCTGATCGCCACCGCTTCGGCGTCGTCGTCGAAACCGCTCACGCGGCCGAATCCCAACCGTGCGGCGGAAATCGCGAGGATTCCCGATCCGGAACCCGCATCCAGAACGCGGTATTCCTCCAGGCTCTCGCCGCGCTCCCGGATCCGTGCGCGAAAAGCCATCATGCGCTCGAGGCAGAGACGGGTCGTCTCGTGCTCGCCCGTACCGAACGCCATGCCCGGATCGAGCCACACCACGGCGTCGCCTGCGGGCATGCGATACCTCCCCCGATCCCAGACGGGAACCCAGTGCAACCCCTCACATGACCAGGGCCGAAAGTGCTCTTTGTAAGCCTCCCGCCAATCCCGGTCCTCCACCGCCGAACGCACGGTGTCGCCCAAGGTGAAGCTTCCCCCGAGGACCTGTTCCACCCGTGCGAGCTCGCCGGCCGCGGCCTCGTCGGTTTCGAAATACCCGATCAGATAATCCCGCCCCTCCCGCGCGTCCCGGAAGCAGGACCAGGCCACGGCTTCCCCGCTTTCCTCCAACCGTGCGACCTGCTCCTCGCGCAGCGGCAAACGATATTCCCACAACATGGCCGAATTCTATCGCGGGGAACTCTCCCGGCTCAAGCGTGCGATCACATCCGGCAGCAACCGGTGCTCCGCCGCGTGGACCTTTTCCTCCACGTCGTCCAGCGTATCACCATCCTCGATACGCACGGCCTCCTGGTCGATGATCGGTCCTCCGTCCACGTCCTCGGTCACGTAATGCACCGTGCAGCCGGTGATCTTCACCCCGTATTCGCAGGCCCGCCGGATCGCCTCCAGACCCTTGAAACTGGGCAGCAGACTCGGGTGCAGATTGATGATTCGATCCTCGAACGCCCGGATGAACGGCGCTTTGATCACCCGCATGAATCCGGCGAGCACGACCAATCCGGGCCGGTGCGACTCGATCGTTTCGATGTAGACGCGTTCGGCGTCACCGCCCAGTTTCGTGCGGTAACCGCCCGGATCCAGAAAGCGGGCCGGCACATCGAAGGTGTCCCCCAGCTTCAGGATGGGGGCGTCCGGGCGATCCGAGTACACCCCGACAATGCGCGCCGCCCCGAGCTCCCCGTCGCGCTGCGCCTCCAACAGCCGGCGGGCGTTCCCGCCCCGGCCCGAACCAAGAATCACGACATTCACAACCCGAACTCTTACGTCGATGCCACCGGCGGTTCGAGGAAAAAGCGTTCTCTTTGTGCGTATCCGCACCATGTGCATAATCCTCACAACAACACGAACACCTCACACCCCCTTTCGCGGGCCGACAATCTGGAGCGCCCGTTGTCCCGGCCGCTCGGCAAACCGGACCGGTTCGCCCGCACCGAAACGTCCTCCCATGAATCCTTCTGGCACGCCCGTTGCTTAAAATGATTGCCATGGATATGACATTGAATTCACGCATCGACAACAGAACGAGCCCGCTCTCGCGCGGCACGCGCACCTTGGCCCGCGCCATGGTCATTCCGGTCGCTCTCGCCGTGGGAACGGCGGGTTTCACCGCCTGCCAGACCACCGAAACCCACGAACCGGGCCTGTATCAGCCGGCCGAGCCTCAGCAACCGGGACAAACCCCGCCCGCACAGCCCCAGCAGGAACAGCCGGCTCCTGGAGGGTGGTAAACAGCCGGTCGGTCGAACCGCGAGCAAACAATCGGCTCGCCTGAATTACCGAGCCCCGGAACAACGTTTCCGGGGCTTTTTTATTCCCCCGAAGCAACCGCGCAATTCTGCATTGCCTCCTCCCCGCTGGTGTGAACAATGCACCCCTTGTGTCCCGTTCCAGGGCTTCCACGGGAAGTCGCGGGCAAGCATTTTTCACCACCAGGGATTATGGCTCTGCAACCATTCACGAGCAAACTGATCGCCGACACCGGAATCAGCATGGGCGACGAGGGCAAAGGACGGCTGATCGCCGAGGTCGTCCAGGAACTGCGCGAATCCACCGCCACCGACGAACCGGTCGGAGCGGTCATCAAAGTAAACGGCGGCGCCAACTCGGGCCATACCGCCGCGGGGCTAAAGCTCAACCTGCTGCCGGCCGGCGTGTCCGAAACCGCCGTGCCAACGCTCGGCATCGCCTCCGGCGTAGTCGCCGATCCCCGCAAATTCTGGTGGGAAATCCGTCCATTGGAGAAGAAGGGGTACGATATCCTGTCGCGGCTGGTGGTGGACGAGCGGACGATGGTGTCCGACTTGACCCACCGGTTGCTGGATCTGGCCTGGGAGCACTACCGGGTATCCGTTCTCGGGGAGGAGGCGCGGGGCTCGACCGCGCGCGGCATCACCCCGGCCTACCAGGACGAAACCGGACAGTGGCAGATCCACTTCAACGGATTTCTCGGGCCCAAGGACAACTTCGTATGCAAGATGCGCGGGCGGATCGACCGCGCGCTCAAAACCATTCGCCATGTCTGCGGCATGGACGAAGCGGCCTGGAACGCCGCTTTCGATCGCCTGACCGAAACGGAGACTCGAGCGAACGAAGAAAGCATCCGCATGGGCCTGTTCGAAGCGGACGAATTCGATTTCGGCCGCTTTTGCGGGAACGAACCGTTCACCCTCGACGAAGCCGCGCTGATCGACTGCGCCTGGGACGCCGGAACCCGGCTCGCACCCTGTATCCGCGACCTGCGCGAAGCGCTCCTGGACAACCTGCGCCGGGAAAAATACATCATCGGCGAATTCGGCCAGTCCTTCTGGCTGGACAAGCGGCACGGATTTTCCCCCAACGTCACGGCGTCACACACCTACAGCCCGGAATTCTTTCTGTCGGCCGGCATCCCGAATCAGCCCATCCACACCTTCGGCGTGGCCAAAGCCTACGACACCAAAGTCGGCACCCACACCTTTCTGACTCAGATGCCGGACAACCACCCCCTGACGACATTCCTGAAGAAACTGGAATACGGAACGTCGACCGGCCGCCAGCGAATGGTGGGTTGGTTTGACGCGGTGGAAAAAGGCGACGCCCTCCGTTACGGAGGATTCCAGGACCTGATGATCAATAAACTCGACGCCCTGAGCCATCAGGGTGGTTGGAACGGCGAGCTCCTGATTTGCGTGGCGTACGAGGACGCCGACGGCAACCACCACCATCACGTGCCGCGCCGGGATTCCTTCCGCAAGACCCTCAAACCCGTTTACCAGGCATACCCCGGATGG
>SLOW01000095.1 GCA_007132315.1 Opitutales bacterium | reverse complement strand
GGTGGACCGCCTACCCCTAAACGGTCCACCCTTTGCTTTCTTAGTTACCCCAAACCTCCGCTGTGCGGAGGAAAGTAAAGCTAATGCCTACAGTAGATCACGAGCGGTGGAACGTTGCAAGCGGTGAATTAAAAAAAAGACGGATTTTTTCACACGGTGCACCGTGTTACCGCTCCCGGTTTCCGGTCCGTCCCGAAAGAAAGGTCACCGCCGCCCGCGCCGATTCGTGCGCCGGCTCGAGGCGCCCAGGCTCGGGGAAGCGTTCCCGGAACACGGATTCGATCAGGGCGGGCACGGTCTCCCGAATAACGTCCAGCGAGTAACCGCCTTCGAGGGTGCACAGAAAGGGGATGCCTCGGGCCGAGAGGGTTGAGACGATCATACCGTACATCCTGAGAAATCCGTCGTCGGTGACCTCCATTTGTGCGAGCGGATCTCGGAGGTGGGCGTCGAATCCAGCGGAAAAGAGGACCAGTTCGGGACGGTATTCGGCGATCAGGGGCAGCAGGAGGTTTTCGGTAATGTGGAGGTATTCCGGGTCTCCCAGGCCCGCGGGGAGGGGCACGTTCGCGTTGCGGCCGGCGCCCTCGCCCGCACCGGTTTCGTCCAGGCGGCCCGTACCGGGGAACAGCGGTGATTGGTGGATGGAAACGTAGAACACGTCTCCGCGCCGGTAGAAGGCGTTCTGTGTCCCGTTGCCGTGGTGGACGTCCGGATCGAAGATCAGGACCCGCCGTAAACCGTGTTTAGCTACGGCGTGCGCCGCGCCCACGGCGACGTTGTTGAACAGGCAGAAGCCCATGGCGCGGTCGCGCTCGGCGTGGTGTCCCGGCGGGCGAACGAGGCAGAAGCCGGTGCGCCGCGGATTGTCGAGGACCGCGTCGATGCCGTCGATGAGCGCGCCCGCCGCGTGCAGGGAGGCCTCGACGCTTGCCGGAGAGACGACCGTGTCGGCGTCGAGGGCACCCGAACGGTTTCGCCACGCCAGAACCGAATCGATGTAATCGGCGTCGTGCACCCGCAGCAGATCGGCCTTCATTGCCTGCGGTGGACGTCGATCCTCCAGTTCGTCCAACAGTCCGCGTTCGCGCAGGCCCGCGTCGATGGCGCGAAGCCGGTCCGCGCACTCCGGGTGGCCCGGACCGGTGTCGTGTTCCAGAAACAGTGGGTGGCGACTGAGAAATACGTCCGGCATACGGCTATCATGAAGATGCCCGGGCGGCTTGGCCAGTATTTAGCCCGGGTTCCGCGACCGGCCCCCGGTTGGGTCCGGACGGATTTTCGGAAGTCGGCGTTCGCGGGCGCCACAACAGGGTTTACTCGCCGCGGCCCGGTGTGTCAGGATCGGGAGATGACGCGCGTTGAAGCCGTACTTTGCCCGAGCGAGCTGACCGCTCTTTCCTCCGCGGATCTGACGGATGCGGTGTGCGTCGTATTCGACGTGCTCCGCGCCACCTCGACGATGGTGACGGCTCTCGCTTCGGGCGTGGAGGCGGTTTTCCCGGCGCTGGATATCGACGAGGCACGGGAGTTGAAGAAATTGCATCCCGACGCCCTGCTCGGGGGCGAACGTCGGGGGGAGCGTATCGCCGGATTCGATCTCGGAAATTCTCCCTCGGAGTATTTGAATCTGCGGGGGCGCACGGTGATCACAACAACAACCAACGGGACCGTGGCGCTGCGCGCCTGTGAGCGGGCGGCGGCGGTGTTGCCCGGCGCCTTCCTCAATCGGGACGCCCTGGTTGCGACTTTGCGGGAATTGACCCCGGAGCGCTTGCTCCTGGTGTGTGCAGGCAGCGGTGCGGGGTTCTCGCTGGAGGACGCCATCGGTGCCGGGGCGGTGCTGGCGAAACTGGATGAGGGGCGGCTGGGGCTGGGAGACGCCGCCCTTGCGGTCAAGGTGCTGTATGAACGTTACGCGGGGGACCTGCCCGCTGTGTTGAGGCGGAGCGGCAACGGCCGCGCGCTGGCCGGAATCGGCAAGGCAGCCGATATCGCCTGGTGTGCCCGCATGTCCCGCTATGACATCGTGCCGCGCCTCGTGGACGGCGCCGTTCACAACCCGGCGACCGCGAAGGAATGGGCGGCGGTCGTCCCGGAGCGGCCCCCGAAATTCCAGACGGAATAGTGCCGCGGGTCAGACGGAGCAGCAGGCAGAAAACGCCATTTAGTGAGATTGACTCTCAGTTATCATTTTTTTATTGCCCGCCTCCCACAATGGCCCTCAGACTCGGCGGCACATGAAAAAGAAAACGATTCAATTTCATTCTTCCGCCGCATGGTGCCGGCCGGCTGTTCGCTGCGGTGTGGTCCGTTTCCTGGCCGGGGCTTCATTGGCCTTGGCGCCGCTGACGACGTCCGCGGCGGTGACGATCGACTTCCAGGATCTGTCCCTTCTGGAAGACAGCTACTGGAACGGTGCCCACGGCGACCTCGGGCACGGGAGTTTCAACAGTCGGGGCGCGTCGTTTCAGACGTATTACAGTGACGCGTCCGGATTCGATTTCTGGGCGGGCTGGGCCTATTCGAACGTGGTCGATACGGAGACCCGCGGTTTCGAAAACCAGTTCGCGGCGATCGCCGGCCCCGGTCCCGGTGACAACGGGATTTACGGAATCGGTTATCCCTACGCCGCGGAAGGAATCTTCGCCGGCATCGACCTGCCGGAGGGAACCCATCCGGTTTCGATGACCGTGACGAACACGACCTACGCCTATTACTCGATGCTCGAAGGAGACGCCTTCGCGAAACAGTTCACGGTCGAGGACGAAGACTATTTCCGCCTGCGCATCCAGGGACTCGACGCCGAGGGCGAACCCACCGGGACCCTGCCGTTTTACCTCGCCGATTTTCGTTTCGACAACGAAGAGGACGCGTACCTCATCGATGATTGGACGGAGGTCGATCTGACCGCCCTGGGCGAGGACACGCGGTCGCTGCGCTTCGCCTTCGAATCGTCCGATGAAGGCGAATGGATCAATACGCCGACCTATTTCGCCCTGGGCGAACTGACCGCCGTTCCGGAGCCGTCCACGTACGCGCTGATCGCCGGTTTCGGCATGGGGCTGTTCGCCGTCTGGAGCCGGCGGCGCCGGAACCGGCGCGCGGTTTGAGAATGTGTGCCGATCGCTCGGGGGAACCGAAAAGTCGAAACCGCTGAGCGGAGAATAACGTAGGAATATGAGGCCATTTTTCGTCATCGCGGACTTCTGTGACCGTGACGGGGGCTGCATTGAGGAAGCCCGCGGCGCCCGGCGCCGCGGGCATTCGGCGTCTCGCGGCTTTACGTTGATCGAGCTCCTGACGGTGATCGGAGTCATCGGCGTGCTGTTCGCCCTGGTCGCCGGGGCGGTCCTTCCGGCGGCGACGGACTCCGCCCGGCAGGCGAAGTCGTCCTCGAATCTGCGCCAACTCGGCCTCGCCACCCATTTGTATCTGATCGATCACAACGATCGGTTTTTCCCCTACCGCGAGGAAACCGAAGACGGCGTGGTCTGGTATTTCGGTTTCGAGGAGGGCGGGGGCGCCCGGGCGGGGGAAGGCAACCGCGAACTGGACCGCACGCGAAGTCCCCTGTATCCCTACATCCGGCATGTCGGCGGGATCGAGGTGTGTCCGGGATTCGACTACGGCAGCGCTTTGTGGAAACCGAAATTCAAGGGCGCCAGTTGGGGATACGGTTACAACATCAACCTGGGACCGCGCGCCCCCACCTACCGCGGCTTCCAAAAGATCGAGAACCCCGGCCGCCGGCTCGGGGAAATCGAGGTGCCGTCGAATGTCATTGTCTTTGGCACCTGCGCCCAGGTGAACGATTTCCAGGCGCCCGCCTCGCCGGACAATCCGATGCTGGAGGAGTTTTATTTTATCGATTCCACCAGCCGGACCATTCACTTCCGCTTCGGCGGGGGAACCACGGCCTTGTTTTTGTTCGCCGACGGCAGCGTGCGCCCGAAGAAACCCCACCCCGGCACGATGGACCCGCGTCTCCCGGAAGCCAACGTCGGCCGCATCACCCCGCGCGGCAGCCACGACTATCTCCGCTGACCTGGATCACAAGAGAAGCGGCCGGGCTCCGGCGGGATTTTCTTCCAGCTTTTCTCTTTACACGCCCACGGCGGTGGGTTTTATTCATCCTTTTTCACCGATTCGAGCCATGCAGAAAACGAAGAAATCGATCGCCAAGCGCTTTAAGATCACCGGCTCCGGAAAACTGATTCGCCGGAGCCCCGGGATGCGTCACTTGCTGTCCTCCAAAAGTCGCAAGCGCAAGCGCCGGCTGAGCCAGCCGAAACTGGTGTCCGAATCGCGCGCGCCGTCGCTGCGCAGCGCCATGCCGTTCGGCGGCTGAAGGGCGCTTCCGCGGGTGATTTCTCCGACTTTCAAACGTAAGCACGACCATGCCTAGAGCCACCAATTCTTCCGCCTCCCGGATCCGCCGCAAGAAAATGCTGAAGCGGGCCAAGGGGTATTACGGCAACAAATCCCGCCTGTATCGCTACGCGAAGGAAGCGGTCGCCCACGCCGGGCAGTACGCCTACCGGCACCGTCGCCTGAAGAAGCGCACCTGGCGGTCGTTGTGGATTGTCCGGGTCAACGCAGCCTGCCGCGAAGCCGGGATAAGTTACAGCCGCTTTCAAGAGGGCCTGCGCGCCGCCGACATCAGCCTCGACCGCAAGGCCCTGGCCGATATGGCGGTACGCGATGCCGACGCCTTCCGCGCCGTGGTGGCCAAGGCCCGCGACGCGCTCGCGGCCAAACAGAAGGCCGCCGGCCTCAAACCCACGCGGAGCTGGAAATCGGCCACCAGCGGCGAAGCCTGACCGAGGCGGCGTTTTCCTCGCATGGAAGACAAGCTCCAGGCCATTCTTGACGGGGCGAAGCGGGGAGCCAAGGAGGTTGTGACGCGCGCCGACCTGGAGGCCTTCAAAGCCCGCCTGGTCGGCCCCAAGGGAGAACTCACCCAGGTCGCCAAAGGCATGGGAGCGGTTCCCAAGGAGGACAAACCGCGTCTCGGGCGGCGCCTGAACGAGGTCAAGAAGGAGATCGAAGCGGTTTTCGGCGAACTGCTCGGCGAAATCGAGGGGCGGGAACTGGCGGACCGCCTGGGGCCGCCGATCGACCCGTCGCTGCCGAGTCCGGACGGAAGGCGCGGCGCGCTGCATCCGCTGGCCCAGGTTCGCGAAGAGATCTGCTCGATTTTTCGCAAGATCGGTTTCTCGGTCGTCGAGGGTCCCGAGGTCGAGACCGAATATTACTGTTTCGACGCCCTCAACACGCCCTCCGACCACCCGGCGCGCGACCTGCAGGACACCTACTACCTGCCCGAGAACGCCCGGTTCCGAAACGTCTCGAAGAAGAATCGCGAGCGCTACCTGTTGCGGACGCACACCTCTTCGGTCCAGATCCGGCACATGCTGAAAACAAAACCGCCCGTGCGGGTGGTTTCTCCGGGGCGCTGCTTCCGTCGCGACACCGCGGACGCCACGCACAGCGCGAATTTTCACCAGATCGAGGGCCTTTACGTCGATGAGGACGTGTCCGTGAAGGACCTCAAGGCCCTGCTCGATTACTTCATCCGCTCGCTCCTGGGCAAGGACGCGCGCACGCGCTTCCGCCCGCATTTCTTCCCCTACACCGAACCGAGTTTCGAAGTCGATTTTTCGTCTTCCCACCTGCGCAAACTCGGCAGCCGCTGGATCGAAATCGCCGGTTGCGGTATGGTTCATCCCGCGGTGTTCGACGCCGTGGACTACGACCGGGAGAAGTACTCCGGTTTCGCGTTCGGTATGGGCATCGAGCGGATCGCCATGATCCTCTATGGGGTCGATGACATCCGCTACTTCTACCAAAACGACCTCCGTTTCCTGCAACAGTTCGCCCGATGAAAATCAGCACCCACTGGCTCCGGCGCTACATCGACCTGAATCGGACTCCCGAGGAAGTCGAGGAGGCCCTGACTCTGATCGGTTTCGAAGTCGAGGGGGTGGAAACCACCGGACTGCCGGAATTGCCGGAAGTGGTCGTGGGCGAAGTGCTGGCCAGCGAGCCGCACCCGAACGCCGACCGGTTGAGCGTCTGCCAGGTGACTGTGGGAGACGACGGCGAGCCGCATACCATTGTCTGCGGGGCGAAGAACTATCGGGTCGGGGATCGAGTGCCGGTCGCTCTGCCCGGCGCGGTGCTTCCGGGCGCCTTCAGGATCAAGGAGTCGAAGCTGCGGGGCGTGCGTTCCTCCGGAATGCTGTGCAGCGCCGGCGAGCTCGGATTGCCGGGCGGTGAGCACGGACTGCTCATTCTGGAGAACCGCCCGGACGTCGGTTCTCCGATCAACGCGGTGTTCCCCGGCGGCGACGTCGTTTACGACGTGGAAATCACCCCGAACCGGCCGGATTGCCTGAGCCACATCGGCATCGCCCGCGAACTGGCCGCCTATTTCGGCCTCGATCTGCGGTATCCGCAATTCCGGCACGCGCTCGCGCCGGAAGATGAGGACGACGATCGGCTGCTCGACGACGTCACCGTTGATGCCGAAACCGATTGTCCCCTGTACCTGGCCCACACCGTGCGCGGCGTCAAAATCGGACCGAGTCCGGACTGGCTGCGCGAGGCCCTGCTGGCGGTCGGGTTGCGCCCGATCAACAACGTGGTGGACATCACCAATTTCGTCCTCCTGGAGCTGGGACAACCGCTCCACGCGTTCGATGCTGCTAAAATCGAAGGAAAGAAGTTGGTCGTCCGGCACGCCCGGGAAGGCGAGAGCATCGTCACCCTCGACGAAAAGGAGCGCTCCCTGAGCCGGAGCATGCTGGTCATCGCCGACGCCAACAAGCCGTTGGTGGTGGCCGGGGTGATGGGCAGTATGGATGCGGAGGTGGACGACACCACCGTCGATCTGGTGCTGGAATCGGCCTATTTTCGCGCGGGATCCATCCGTCGCACGTCCCGGCGCCTCGGGTTGTCCACGGACAGTTCCTACCGATTTGAGCGCGGTGTCGATCCCCGCGGCGTGCGTTACGCCGCCCAGCGCGCGCTGGACCTGATTCTGGAAATTGCCGGCGGCTCTGTCGCGGGTGACGAGATTCAGGCCGGCGAGGAGCCGGTTCTCGAGCAGGAGATCGAACTCGATTTCGATTACGTCCGCCGGCGTGCGGGCTTCGACATTACCGACGAAATCATCCAGGGCATTCTGGAATCCCTCGAATTGCAGGTCTCGCGGCGCGAAACGTCGGATATGGAGGTGCGCTGGTCGGTGGGTGTCCCCAGCTTCCGCACCGACCTGGAGGAGCCGATCGACCTGGTGGAGGAGATCGTGCGGGTCCACGGAACGGATAAAATTCCGGAATCCGCGGTCCGTTCCATCGGCCTTGAAGCCGACGATGATTTTCAGGTGGTCTTCAACCGCCGCGCGGCCGAGTACCTGGCCGGACGCCATTTTCACGAAACGTACAACTACTCCCTGCGCTCCGGCGACGAATTGGGACTCTGGTTTTCGAACGCCGGGGTGGACGCCCTGAAGCTGTCGAATCCGTTGAGCGCCGATCAGTCCCACCTGCGCTGGTCGCTCATCCCCGGACTGCTCGACGTGCTCAAGCTCAACCGCCACCGCAAGACCGGCGGGGTGCGCTTTTTCGAGCGCGGCAGAACCTTCCGCGAGTGCGATGGCGAAGTCCTCGAGGTCAATTCGGTCGCCTTTGTCATTCTCAATCCGCCGGAAATACGATTCTGGAAACAACGGGAACCGGCCGATTTTTACACCGCCAAGAACCTGGTGTTCAATCTGGCCCGGCTGGCGGGAATCGACCTCGAAGCTGAGGAGGTGACGCCTGTGCCCATGTTCAACTCGGCCTGGCAGGAGGGCCATTCAGCCAGGGCGGGAGACGTCTCGCGGGGTTTTGAAGCGCGCATGGGTCTGTTGAGCCTGCCCTTGCTCAAGGCATATGATTTGGAGGGCATCGTGATCGCGGGCATCCTGGAAATCCTTCCCGAAAAACTGGCCGAACCGCCCGCCCGCCCGGTTTTCGAGCCCTTGAGCGCCTACCCCGCCGCCGAGCGGGACCTGGCGCTCCTCGCCCCGCGCGAGGAACCCGCCGAAAACGTGCGCCGCAAGCTCGCGGCCGCCGGCGAGAAGGCGGTCGGCGACAAATTCCGGCTCGAACAGGTCACCCCCTTCGATCTTTACGAAGGCGCCGGTATTCCCGAAGACCGCAAGAGTCTCGCCTTCGGGCTGACGTTTCGCGCGCCCGACCGCACCCTCACCGAGGACGAGGTCAACGCCGCCTTTCAAGTCATCCAGGACGAGCTGGAAAACGAGCCCGCCTATCGGATCCGCAAATAATCATGGCCCAAGAAACCATCGACATCGATTACGTCGCCAACCTGGCCCGCATCGCCCTGACCGACGAGGAAAAGGAGCGGTTTTCCGGCCAGCTCGGGCAGGTGTTGGATTATATTGAAAAATTGAATACGCTCGACGTGTCCGGGGTCGAACCGACCGCGCACGCTTTTCCGCTGGAAAACGTGTGGCGCGCGGATGAGCCCGAACCGGGATTTCCGGTGGAGACGGCGCTCAAGAACGCTCCGGCCGTTCGCGACAACATGGTCGTGGTGCCGAAGGTGGTCGAGTAGGAAGGACTGATCCGCATGGCTGAGACATTGCATTACCGAACAGCCACCGAACTCGGCCGCGACCTGGAGTCGGGGGCGGTTTCCTCGGAGGAAATCGTGCGCGCCCTGATCGAGCGAACCCGGGCGGTGGAGGACACCGTGGGCGCTTTCCTGTCGTGCGACGAGGACGACGCTCTCGCGCGGGCCCGGGAATCCGACGAGCGGCGCGCGCGCGGCGAGAGGCGCGGCCCGCTCGACGGCATTCCGGTGGGCATCAAGGACATCCTGGCGGTGGAGGGCCAGCCGCTGACCTGCGCCAGCCGCATGCTGGCAAATTTTGTGTCCCCCTACGACGCCACCGCCATCCGGAAACTCAAAGCGACCGGTGCCGTGCCTTGGGGACGGTTGAATATGGATGAGTTCGCCATGGGCTCCTCCACCGAAAACTCGTCGGTGAAAATCACCGCCAACCCCTGGAACCCGGAGTGCATTCCCGGCGGCAGCAGCGGCGGCAGCGCGGCTTGTGTCGCCGCGGGCGAAGCCCCGCTCAGCCTGGGCAGCGACACCGGGGGTTCCATCCGCCAGCCGGCCGCGCTCTGCGGGGTTGTCGGCATGAAGCCGACCTACGGTCTGGTCTCCCGCTACGGCCTGGTGGCGTTTGCCTCGTCGCTCGATCAGATCGGCCCGTTCGCCCGGACCGTCGAAGACGCCGCGCTGTTGCTGCAAGCGGTGGCCGGGCATGATGATCGGGATTCGACTTCGTTCAAGACCGAAATCCCCGATTACCGCCGGGAGTTGTCGCAGCGCCGGGGACCTTGGAAGCTCGGGATTCCGAAGGAGTATTTCGGCGAGGGAGTGGACCCGGAGGTTGAGAAAGCCGTTCGGGCGGCGATCGAATTCTATCGCTCCGAAGGTTGCGAAATCGTCGATGTGTCGCTGCCGCACACCGAATACGCCATCGGCGTGTATTACATCATCGCCACGGCGGAAGCTTCGTCGAATCTCGCGCGCTACGACGGCGTGCGCTACACCCATCGCAGCAAGGAAGCCGCGGACGCGATCGACCTTTATTTCAAGAGCCGGGCGGAGGGCTTCGGTCCGGAAGTGAAACGCCGGATCATTCTGGGCACGTACGTGCTCAGCAGCGGGTACTACGACGCCTATTACCTCAAGGCGCAAAAGGCCCGCACGCTTATTCGCAAGGACTTTCTGGACGCCTGCCGGAAGGTCGATGCGATCCTCACGCCCACCACCCCGGCGCCGGCCTTCCGCAAGGGGGAAAAGGCCGACGATCCGCTGCGGATGTACTTGAACGACATTTTCACCAGCAGTGGCAACCTGGCGGGCATTCCAGGTATTTCCATTCCCTGCGGCTTCAGCGAGAGCGGTCTGCCCATCGGTTTGCAAATTCTGGGGCGACCCTTCGAGGAGGCAGAACTCCTGGCTATAGCGCATCGATTCGAACAGGCTCACGACTACCACACCAGGCATCCCGACCTCACTTAATTCCATGGAATACGAAGCCGTCATCGGACTCGAGGTTCACGTTCAGATCAAAACGGAATCGAAAATGTTCACCCGGGCCCCGGCGGGATACGGGCACGAGCCCAACACCCTGACCGATCCGGTGGTGCTCGGCATGCCCGGCACCCTGCCGGTGATGAACAAGCGCGCCATCGATCAGATCATCAAAGCCGGCCTGATGCTCGGTTGCGACATCGCGCCGGTGTGCAAGTGGGATCGAAAGAATTACTTTTACCCCGACAGCCCCAAGAATTACCAGATCTCCCAGTACGACCGTCCGATCTGTATCGGAGGGCAACTGGAGATCGAGCTGCCGGGTCCTTCGCGCAACGTGATGGGCGAACACAAATTCATCCATCTGACCCGGATTCACCTGGAGGAGGACGTCGGCAAGCTGAATCACGTTGAGAACGACAGCCTGGTGGATTACAACCGGGCCGGAACGCCGTTGATGGAGATTGTCAGCGAGCCGGATATGCATTCGGGCGAGGAGGCCTACGCCTACTTGACCGCCCTGCGGCAGATCATGGTGCAGGGCGGGATCTCGGATTGCGACATGGAGAAAGGGCAGCTGCGCTGCGATGCCAACATCAGCGTGCGTCCGAAAGGTGTCGATACGCTCGGAGTGAAGGTCGAGCTCAAGAATCTCAACAGTATTTCCGGCGTGCGCAACGGAATCGATTACGAGATCAAGCGCCAGATCAAAACCATTCAATCCGGCGGTCAGGTCGTTCAGGAAACGCGGCGCTGGGACGCCGAGGCCGGCGCGGCCACGCTGATGCGCACCAAGGAAATGGCGCACGACTACCGGTATTTTCCGGACCCCGATCTGATGCCGGTGCGGGTGGATCAGGATTGGTTGCAGAACCTGCGCGCGACCCTGCCGGAGCTGCCCTTCGAGCGGCAACGGCGGTATTTCGATTCGTTCGACCTTCCCTACACGGTGACTTCCGTGCTTGTCCCCGACCGGCGCCTGGCGGAGTTCTTCGAGGAGGCGGTGGACGAGTGCGGCGAACCGAAGGCGGTGGCCAACTGGATCGCCAACGACCTGCTGCGGGAATTGTCGGCCGGCGGAATCGGAATCGAGGACAGCAAGCTGCGCCCCGCGCACATCGCGGGCCTGGTCAAGCTGGTCAAGGACGGAGCGATTTCGAACAACATCGCCAAAGAGGTGTTTATCGCCATGTTCGAAAGCGGTCGGCGGCCGGAGGAGATCGTCGAGGAGAAGGGATTGAAGCAATCCAGCGACACGGGAGAACTGGCCGGGATCTGCAACGAGGTGATCGGGGCGAACCCCAAGTCCGTGGAGGACTACAAGGCGGGTAAGCAGAACGCCATCAACTTTCTCAAGGGCCAGGTGATGAAGGCCACCAAAGGCAAGGCCAACCCCCATATCGTCGATCAGATCCTCCGGGAGGAACTGGACAAGTTGGCGTAGAGGAGCGCGGGCATCTTGCCCGCACTTCCGGGGTGGCGGCGAGGTGACACAGGCATTCCCGCCTCACTCCTTCAGGCCGGACAAGGCGATGCCGCGGATGATGAATTTGTGGAAGAAGAATGGTATGACAAGTACCGGGTTCGGAAGTTTAAGATGTCTTGTCTCCGGCGCTTCGTCGGGCCGTGCGCGCGAAGCGCCGGCCGGCCTCCCGGAGGAGCTCCGGAGGAAGAACGCCGAAACTGAGCCGGACCCGGTTGCCCGGCGCGTCATCGCCGTAGCAGAGCTCGCCGGGGACGTACAGGACGCCGTTCTCCAGGGCGTCGCGTTGAAAGGGGGAGTCCTGTCCGGTTCTCAGTCCTTCCGGTCCACACAGCCACAAATAGAGGCCTCCGCCGGGGTTTTCCCAGTGCCAGCCGAGAGATTCGAGTCCCTCGCCTTCCAGTACCTCGAGCAGCGTGTTCTTTTTGTTCCGGTAATGGCGGCGCAGGGCGTCCAGGTACGTGTCGTAGCGTCCGTTTAGCAGGACGGTTTCCAGGATCGCCTGGTTGAAGTGGGCGGTCCCGAAATCCTGCTGGCCTTTGAGGGACAGCATGCGGTTTCTCCAGGTCTCGTCCGGGCACAGGGCGAAACCGACTTTGAGGCCCGTGGCGAAAGGTTTGGTGCAGGTGCCGGCGTAAAGGCGGGGAAAGCGCTCGAGTTCCGGTAGCGTCAGGATGCTTCGGGACGGAAACGGCGTCTCGAAGTAGAGATCCCGGTAGGCCGCGTCCTCGATCAGGGCGGGGCGGATCCCATGGCGTTCCAGCACGTCCCCCAGAGCGGTCTTGGCGGATTCGGGAAAACTTCCGGAGGAGGGGTTGGCGAAGTAACTGACAAGGTAAACGGCTTTTAAGCGGCGCCGGTCTTCCGAGGTCAACGAGGCCAGGGTTCGGTCCAGCGCGTCGAGGTCGATGTTTCCGTCTGGCCGGGTGGGCAGGGAGCGGATTCTCATGCCCAGGCCGCGGGCGAGTTCGAGGAAGACGAAGTAGGTCGGCCGTTCCACCAGCACCAGATCTCCCGGGTCGCAAAGTGTCTGCAGGGCGAGCGAGAGCGCCTGCTGGGAACCGTTGGTCACGAATGCGGCCTCCGCGTCCAGGGCTCCGGGCGAACCGTCCTGGGCGGCGACCCGATCGGACAGCAGCGAACGCAGCAGCGGTCGCCCCGCGTTGGAGCCGTATTGCAGGCACTCCGGAGGTGCCGTTCCGTCGAGCAACGTTTCCACCGCCTCGCGGATTTCTTCGCGCGGGAGCGTGGCGGTATCGGTGAAGCCCGCCGCGAGCGAGAGCAGATCGGGTGTTTCCAGTGCGGCCTTCATCATGGCCGTGATCCGCGGCGGCGTCAGGCGCCGGCCCAGGGAGGAGAACAGATTTTCCGCGCTGTTGTCGTCGGTCATGGTGGCGAATGCTTACAAGGACAAGTTTGGAACGCGTGGCGGGCTCTGGCAATGCCATCGCGGCGCGAAGGCCATTTTTCGGCCGGCACGCGGGGGGTCAGGTGAGTCGTTCGATCCAGTTCCGATGGCGCGGGAACGAGGCCAGAAGCTCCTCCCGTCGGGCCAGATCCAGATCTTCGAAGGCGAACCCGGGCGCGACGGTACAGCCGCAGAGACTGTAATCGCCTTCGGATTCCGCCGCGAACCACCAGCCGTGCGGAACGGCCCACTGGAAGTGGTGCCCCCGGCCGGGCTCGGGACCGAGAAGGCGGGACTGGGGTTCACCCTCCGGCGGAAACAGCGACAGGAGCAGGGGCGATCCGGCGTAAAAATGCCAGAGTTCGTCCGATTTGATCCGGTGCAGCCGCGACGGTCGAGTCCCTTTCACCAAGTAATAAACGGCCGATCCGAAGAGGCGGGGTTTTCCTCCGAATCGATCCGGCAAACCGGCGCCGGGTATTTTTTCGGCCGAGGCGTACACCCGCCGGTAATACCCGCCCTCGGGGTGTTCCTCCAG
>SLOW01000371.1 GCA_007132315.1 Opitutales bacterium | reverse complement strand
TTCAGTATGGTAATGGTGTGTTCATGAGAGTGCGTGGAAACCGGATGCCAAAGGCTTGACAGTATTGTCGGGAGCCGGGAGAATCTTCCTTTTCTCTGATTCCAACATCCAATCGGATTCACTGATTATGCAACCGACTTATCGACCATCCAAACTGAGACGAGCCCGTAAATTCGGCTTTCGTGCCCGCATGGCCACCAAAGCCGGGCGCAAGGTCATCGCCAACCGGCGGCGCAAAGGGCGCAAGCGGCTGGCGGCCTGATTCGGGCCCGGCTCATGAGCTTCCGCCGATGCGTTTCCGGCCCTCCCAGCACCTGCGAAAGGCTTCGGAGTTCAGGCGCGTTCGCGACCAGGGAACGCGCGTGGATTGCGGCCCGGTCGTGGCTTATTATCTGCGGGTTCCGGGGCCAGGCGGAACGTGCGCCGAGGCGCCGCGCCTCGGGCTGGTGGTGTCCCGCCGGGTCGGGAACGCCGTGGTGCGCAACCGGGTGAAACGCCGATTCCGCGAGGTTTTCCGCCGTTGCCAGGAGTTGCTTCCGGGCGATTGCCACGTTGTGTTGATCGCCCGAAGAGCCTGTGTCTTTCGCGAGCAGACCGAGATCGAACGCCGGTTTCGCAAGCTGTGCCGCAACATTTCGGCCTCCGGTCATGCAAAACCGATTTAACAGGCAAATCCGCTGGTTGTTCCGCGCGCCGGCCCTGCTGGCGATCGGTACGATTGCCGTTTACCAGGTTCTGATTTCTCCGTTGAAATTTTTTCTGACCGGCGGGATGGCATCCTGCCGTTTTTATCCCACCTGTTCCTGCTACACCCGGGACTGCCTGCGACAGCATGGATTCCTTGCCGGGATCGCGCTGGGTCTGTGGCGGCTCCTGAAATGCCACCCGTTTCACCCGGGCGGCTTCGATCCGGTTCCCGAGCGCCCGTTCCGCCGCTGCGAGCGAGGCTCCATGACCGCTGGTGTCCGGGATGAGCCGGAAACCGCTGGAAACGCGTCCGGGTGGGGTCCGGCCTCTCCCGGGCAGTCCTCTTGAAGAATGGATAAGAAGAACACGCTTATTGGAATAACGCTGTTGGGTTTGGCGTTCATCCTGATGTTTACCTATCAGCCGCCGACTCCGGAGGAAGAGCCGCCGCCGACTGCCCCTGAAGAACGCGAGCCCGAGCGCCCCGACGATGCCGAGGCGACACGCCCCCCTGCCGACCGGCCGGACGAGCCGCGACCGGACGACGCGCTTCCGGTGACGAGGCCGGATCCCGAGGCCCCGGCCGCCGCCCGGGAGGAGTTCCCGGACGACGAGGAGCGGGTTCTCCTGGAGAACGATTACATGGTGGTGACATTCACCAACTATGGCGGCGCCATCCGGCACGTTGAGTTTTCCCGGTTCGCCCGGACCAAAGGCTCCGACGAGCGCTATGTCTTCAACGCCGAAAGTTTCGCCCCGGCCCTGGGACTGACCGATTTTGCGAACGCCGGGCAGGAAACCCCTTTCGAACTGGTCGAACACGCGTCCGACCGGGTGGTTTATGCCCTCGAGCTCGAAAACGGCCTCGAAATCCGTCGGAGCTATACCATTGATCTCGACCCCGAACCGCGCCGTCCCGACGACTACATGATCCGGCACGAGACGGTGCTGATCAACCAGAGCGGCGAAGTCGTCCGCCCGCCCTATTTCGGCATCAATCTCGGCACTTCGCTCCCCGACAAAACCGAGGCCCGGGCGGTCGGACCGCAGTTCATGAACTTCGGTTATTACGACGGTGACGGCGCCAATTTCATCGGCATGAACCGGTTTCGAGGGGGCGGATTTATGAGTTGGATCGGTCTTCGCGACGGGCGCCCGCGGAATCTGATCGAAGGCCGGGATCCGGTGGTCTGGGCGTCGGTCAGCAACCGATTTTTCAGCTCCATCGCCACGCTGGACGAGCCCGGCCGGGGCTACGCGGCGCGTCCGGTCGAACTCCCCCTGCGCGAGGGGGAGCGCACGCCGCGCGAGGGCGTGACCGGCAGCGTGCGTTTTAGCCTGCCGGACCTCGATCCCGGTGAGGAGCGGGTGATCGGCATGGACTACTACACCGGGCCGAAGGAGTACCGGCGTTTGCAGTATCTCGACGAGCGGCAGGACCTCGTCATGCAGTTCGGGATATTCGGGTTCCTGAGCAAGCTGCTGTTGGTCATGATGACCGGGATCTATTCGTTTTTCCCGAATTACGGGATCGCCATCATCTGTACGACGCTGGTCATCAAGACCATCCTCTGGCCCCTCACCGCCAAGGCGGCGCGCTCCTCGAAACGGATGATGAAGATCTCCGAGCCGATGAAGGAGCTGCGGGAGAAATACAAGGACAATCCCCAGAAGATGCAGCAGGAGACCATGAAGCTGTTCCGGCAGTACAAGGTCAACCCGCTGGGAGGGTGCCTGCCCATCCTGGTGCAGCTGCCGATTTTCTTCGCCCTGTTTCGCATGCTGCAGAGCGCCTCGGAACTGCGCTTCGAAGGGTTCCTGTGGGTGGGCGATTTGTCCACGGCGGACACGATCGGCCACATCGCCGGCTTCCCGATCAATGTGATGCCGGTGTTGATGGGGCTTACCATGTTCCTGCAAATGAAGATGATGCCGACCGCCACGACGAATCCCATGCAGCAGAAAATCTTCATGTTCATGCCGCCGCTGATCACGGTGATGCTGTACCAGTTTTCGGCGGGATTGACTCTGTACTGGACGGTGAACAACCTGTTGACGATCCTGCAGCAGTACCTCATCAACCGTCAGAAGGACGATATCGACATTGAACCCCTGCCGGCGACCGAAGAAGCAGGAACGGGCAAGCCGAAACCGAAACGCAAGAAACCCAAGGGCAAACGGAAGAAGTAAGACATGGCCGGACACAGTAAATGGGCGACCACCAAACGGCACAAAGCCGCCGTTGATGCCAAGCGGGGCAAGATCTTCAGCCGGATCAGCAAGGAGTTGACCATTGCCGCCCGGGAAGGCGGGGGGGACGCCTCCATGAACCCGCGCCTGCGCACGGTCCTGCTCAAGGCCCGCGGGGCCAACATGCCGGCGGACAATATCGAACGGGCGATCAAGAAGGGTACCGGCGAACTTCCGGGCGCCGTTTACGAGGAGCTGCTTTACGAAGGATACGGTCCCGGCGGTGTCGGAATCATGGTCGAGGTGACCACCGACAACAAAAACCGCAGCGCTTCCGACGTCCGCAGCGTTTTCACCAAGAACCACGGGAACCTGGCCGGTCCGGGGGCGCTGGCATTTCAGTTTCAGCACATGGGCCAGTTCCTGATCGACGGTCAAAAGGCCACCGAGGAGGATCTCATGGAAACCGCGGTCGAGGCCGGCGCGCAGGACATCAAGGTAGCCGAGGATCACTTCGAGGTGCTTTGCCCGATCCAGGCTTTTTACAGCGTCAGCCAGGCTCTGGAACAGAAGGGGATTGAACCGGACTCGTCGGAAATCGCCTACATTCCCAACACCCTTGTGCCGATTACGGATCCGGACGTCGCCCGCCAGGTGCTCCGGTTGATCGATCAGCTTGAGGACTGCGAGGATGTGCAGAACGTTTTCGCCAACTACGACATCGACCAAGCCCTTCTGGAGAGGGCCGGTTGAGCGCCGGGCGGCGGCCGGCTGGGATTCCATGAACGACGCTGAAGAGAATCCTCTCTTGACCCGGGAAGGCGAGGTTGGCCTGGTTCAGTATTACGATTTCGATTACGACCACCCCTTCATTTTTGAAGACGGCCAGACCATTCCGCGGTTCCGTCTCCGCTACGAAACCTACGGGCGCCTCAACCGCAAACGCGACAACACCATCCTCATCTGTCACGCGTTGAGCGGCGACCACCATTGCGCCGGGGTACACACGATCCGCGACCGCAAGCCGGGATGGTGGAACAACATGATCGGACCGGGCAAGCCGATCGACACCAACCGTTTTTATGTGATCTGCTCCAACTGCCTCGGGGGTTGCCAGGGATCGACCGGTCCTCAATCGATCAATCCCGAGACGGGAAAACCCTACAATCTGGACTTCCCCTTCGTCACCATCGGCGACATGGTCCGGGCGCAAAAGCTCCTGCTCGATCACCTGGAGATCCCCGAGCTCTACGCGGTTGTCGGAGGGTCCATGGGCGGCATGCAGGTGCTTCAATGGGCCATTGAATACCCCTCGTTTGTCAAACGGATGATTCCCCTGGCCACCACCTCCCGACAGGGAGCGCAGAGCATCGCGTTCAACGAGGTCGGCCGGCAGGCCATCATTCAGGATCCCGAGTGGAAGGGCGGCAATTACGAACCGGAGGAAGGTCCAAGGGTCGGGCTGACCATCGCCCGGATGATGGCGCACATCACCTACTTGTCCGACAAGGGCATGGAACGGAAATTCGGCCGCCGCCGCCGGGACAGCGGGGAGATCAATTTCAGTTTCGACGTCGATTTCGAAGTGGAGCGCTACCTGCGTTACCAGGGACAGAGTTTTATCAATCGCTTCGACGCCAACACTTACCTCTATTTTACCCGGGCGCTGGATTATTTCGACCTGCCCGCCACCTACGGCTCCCTGGAAGAGGCTTTCGCTGATGTCGAGGTGCGGGCCCTCGTGGTCGGGTTTACGTCCGACTGGCTCTTCCCGCCGGAACAGAACCGGGAGATCGTGCAGGCTCTCCTGCGCCGCCGCAAGCACGCCACCTACGCGGAGGTGCCGATGGACTTCGGACACGATTCCTTTCTGGTGGACGCACCCAACCTTTACGCACTGATGGTGGCCTTTCTTTGGGACCAGTGAGCATGGAAAAGACATTGGACAAACGCACCGTCGATATGCGGATTATCAGCGAGTGGATCGAGCGCAAAAGCAGCGTGCTCGACCTCGGGTGCGGCCGGGGGGTGTTCCTCGAGTACCTGATCAAGACCAAGTCGGTGTTCGGGGTGGGGGTGGATTGGGACATGGAAAAGGTGGGCTCCTGCATCAAGCGCGGCGTGCCCGCGTACCAGGGCGATCTGGCCGAGCTGATGAAGACCTTTCCGGACAAGTTCTTCGACCGGGTGGTCTGCTCGCGCACGGTGCAGGAGCTGAACAATCCGGCGAAGGTCCTGCTGGAGGCCCTGCGGCTGGCCGACGCGGTTACGGTCGGCTTCCTCAACTACGGCCACTGGCGCAACCGCCTGCACCACCTCCTCACCGGAAATCACATTATCACCGATGCAGACCCCTACGAATGGTACGAGGCGCGTCCCACGCACCCGATTTCCATCTCCGAGTTCGAGTCCTTTTGCGATCGGCACAACATCAAGGTGACCCGACGCGTTTACCTGGGAGGCGACTGGGAAACCCCTTGTGAACACATGTACAATCTGCTCTGCGGATACGCCATCTTCGAGATGACCCAATGACCGGAGCCCTCAGGCTTCGTATTCGGCCCAGGTGGACGACGTTTCGCTGACCCGTACTCGCACGAGTCTCGGGGCGTTGGAGGAGGCGCGCTTCCGGCCTCCGGCGAGGCGGCCGGCGATTTCGTCGAAAACCCGCCGGGCCAGGGTTTCGGTGGTGGGTTCCTGGTCGGGAAACGAAACGAGCGCGTCGCCGAATATTTCCTTGAGTTCCGCATGGCGCTGATCGGCGGAGTTCACGCACAGGGTGTGGTCGTACGTTTCCATCACCTGGCGCGCGGCCTGCTTGAGTTCGGCGAAGTCGATCACCATGCCGTCCTCGCTGAGCTCATCAGCCTCCATCACGATGTCGATCGTCCGGGAATGACCGTGGGGACCGCGGCACTTTCCGGGGTGGCGGCTGAGCATGTGTCCGCTCTCGATTTCAATTCGTTTGCAAATTCGGTATGGCATCTGAGGATACGGCCGGTGCGGGTGGTTCGTCCGGGCGAGTAGGGTACGGGATCGTCCCATTACGGTCTTGCCGTTTGTTGGCATTATATGCGCGATCGTTGCGCCTTCCACTTCTTGTGATCGGGAAACCGGCGTCGATAAGTGCGTTTGTGGTCCCGGTGTGGAGGGGCGGCGATGGAGCACCGGTCCTGTCTTGTCCGGCACGGGGTTGAGGTGCCTGCGGCCAGCCTGCCACAGGATCTTGGCAGGATGTCTCAACGTTGTTGTTCGTCCTCGTCCTGGCCTTTGCGGAACAGATTGAGAAACCTGTCCTCGTAGAAGCGGTACAGGTTCCACTTGTCCAGCTCGCGTTTGAGCTCGGTCGCCTTGTCCTGGGAACGGGTCTTTTCGACATCCGAAAACAGGCGGTCGATTTTTTGCATCACGTATTGCGGCACCTGTTCCTCCTCGACCTCGCCCAGTTCTTCTTCGGTTTCGTCCTCGGGGGCCATCTGGGAAAAGGCGGTGCGGATTTGCGACTCGATTTCCTCCATCGTACGTTCGGTGGTTTCGACGGCTTGGTCGATCTCCTCCATGGCCACGGACAACCCCAGCACGCGCTGGAAGGCCCGCACGACTTCGCGCGAGGATTTCGGGTTGGGCATGTTGACCGCGTACTGGGGCATGGTGGCCAGGAGGCATGCCGCGTCGAGCTGCCGATGCCCGGCGAAGCCGAGCAACAGGCCGTTCATCCCCGAAATGTGCCCCTCCGGGAGCGATTCGGCCCCGTGTTTGGCAAGGCTGTCGCGGATCGACGCGTTATTTGCGGCCGCCATCAGGCGGACTGGTTCGCGGTGGCCGGTGGGAACGGCGAACGCGGCTCCGGTGTAGATGGCGCTCACGTTGAACTCCTCGGCCAGGTCGAGCATTTTTGACATCACGTTGACCCCTCCCGGGCCTCCGACCTGGGCGGCGCTTTCGGAAATGATCAGCTCGGGATCCTTCGACCAGTAGAACTTGTGGGTGGGAAGGTCGGAGAACGAACCTGCTATTCCGTCCTTCACCAGCACGGCTTCCGGGGCGAAGAGTTCGCTCATGTCCAGTTCGGCGAACGGTTCGGCCTGGAGTTGGCGCCGGAGGTAATTGACCGCTCCCAGCCCCACGTTTCCCATGCCCGGCCAACCGGCCAGGAGGACGGGAGCGTTCAGTTTATCGGTGATTTTCTTGTGAATTTTTAGAATCATGAAACAGAGTTCGACAGAGGTTGGGGGCATAGAGCGGCCACAGTACGTTCTGACGGCAGTTTACGAAAGCTTGCTTCCGGAAGCAATGCCCGGACACCGGTAAATATCGGGATTCGTCACCGGGGCGAAGGGACGGGTCGGCTGGACGATATCGGATCGACGGCCGGGAGGAAAGGTTCCAGCCTAAGTCCGGCACGCTGCTAATGAATAATGGAGGAAACCCCATGCCAAGAGATTGGAATAGGGGTGAAATCAACCCATGAAAACGTATGCAAAAGGCTCTTTAAACTCGAATCTCGTTCATTGTTGCCCGAATTCTTGCTTTATCTTCAAGATCCCACCGTTCTTGTCATGATATTTCCTCTTTTAGGAAGCTGTCGGCGAAGCCCGACAGACGGGACACTAGCGTTCGATATGGAAGCACCGGATTCACCCCTGAAGGGGATACACCACCTGACCGCGATCACCGCACACGCCGCCGCGAATTTTCGTTTCTATACCGGAGTCATGGGGATGCGTCTGGTGAAGAAAACGGTGAACCAGGACGACGTTTCGGCCTACCACCTGTTTTATGCGGACGGCCGGGGAACGCCCGGGACCGACCTGACCTTTTTCGACTGGCCGGCGCCTCCGGAGAAGCGGGGGACCGCCGGCATTGTGCGTACCGGCCTGCGAGTCGCCGGCGGGAGAGAGGCGCTGATCTGGTGGGCGGACCGCCTTCGGGAGGCGGGGCTTTCGCCGGAGGGACGGGCGGCGGATACCGGCCGGATGATACTCGAATTCGAGGACCCGGAGGGGCAACGCCTGGCGCTGATCTCCGATCCCAGCGATTCGTTCGAGGGGGAGGTTTGGGAGGACAGTCCGATTCCGGCGGAATACCAGATTCGCGGGCTGGGGCCGGTGACGATCAGCGTGCCTTCCCTGAGCGAAACCGAGTCGCTTCTCACCGGGCTGCTGGGAATGAGCCGGATCCGGGAGTATCGGGCGGACGCTGTGGGTTCTCCGGTGGTGGTGTTCGGTATGGCGGGTCAGGGACCCGCCTCCGAGCTGCATGTGGCCGAGGATCCCGACTTTTTGCCGGCGCGCCAGGGAGCCGGCGGTGTGCATCACGTGGCGTTCCGGGTGGGCGGCCGGGAGGAATACGAGGCGTGGAACCGGCGCCTGCAAGCATTCCGCATCCCGTCGAGCGGCCCGGTGGACCGGTATTATTTCAGAAGCCTGTATTTTCAAGAACCGCACGGGATCCTCTTCGAACTCGCCACCGACGAACCCGGATTCGCGGTGGACGAACCGTCCGAATCGCTCGGAGAATCTTTGGCGCTGCCCCCGTTTCTGGAACCGCGGCGCGCCGAAATCGAAGCCGGTCTTAAACCATTGGAACCGGTGCCTTGAACGTGGGCCGGCGTACGTTTGATTCGCCGCCCGGTCATTTTCCGGTTGCGGAATGGGATCGGTTTTGTTTTAGACTGCCTTTATTCACTTACGCTCTTGTATAAGAATTGTTAATGAATGGGCGTGAGTCCTTCCGCATCCGACCAACGATTGACCACTATGTCTCAAGCCATTGATTCGCGCCCGGCGCCTTCCGAGGCCAATCCTTTTCATATCGCCCAGCGGCAATTCGACGAAGCGGCGGAGTATCTCGATCTGGAGCCCGCCCTCCGCGAATTGCTGCGGTGGCCGCGGCGCGAGTACAAATTCACGATTCCGGTCAGGATGGACGGCGGTGGCACACGCGTTTTCCACGGTTACCGGGTCCAGTACAATGATGCCCTTGGTCCCACCAAGGGCGGGTTGCGCTGGCATCCCGAGGAAACCCTGGATACGGTGCGGGCGCTCGCGGCCTGGATGACCTGGAAGACCGCCGTGATGGATATTCCGTTGGGCGGCGGTAAAGGTGGCGTGACCTGCAACCCCAAAGAACTGTCCGAAGGCGAACGGGAGCGCCTGGCCCGGGGCTGGATGCGGGTCATGGCACGCGAACTCGGCGAGCATCGGGACGTTCCCGCGCCCGATGTGTACACGAACCCGCGGATCATGGCCTGGATGATGGACGAATACGAAGTGATTACCGGGCGCTCCCATCCCGCCGTGATTACCGGCAAACCGCTGGTGGTGGGAGGATCGGTCGGACGCGACGACGCCACAGCTCGGGGCGGGGTGCTCTGCGTCCGCGAAGCCTGCCGGCGCACGAAGGTCAACCCGCGGGGCACGTACGCGATCCAGGGATTCGGCAACGCCGGCCAGTACGCGGCCCTCCTGCACGAGGATATCCTCGGCGGAGGCAAACTCGTCGCGGTATCGGACACCTCGGCCGCGCTCCACAATCCCGACGGGTTCGACCCGCGGGAAACGGTCGATTACAAGCTGCGCAACGGTCACCTGGCCGGGCTTCCCGGCAGTCGTGAAATTTCCAGTGACGAACTGCTCGCGCTGGATGTGGACGTGTTGTATCCCTCCGCGCTCGAAAACGTTATCACCGAGACCAACGCGGGCGATATCAAGGCCCGGATCATCTGCGAACTGGCGAACGGCCCGACCACGCCGGAAGCCGACGAGATTCTGAACCGTGCGGGCGTCCATGTGATTCCGGACTTCCTCGCCAACGCCGGGGGCGTGACGGTCAGTTACTTCGAACAGGTGCAGGGCACCTACAACTACTACTGGACGCTCGACAAGGTGCATCGGGAGCTCGAGGCGAACATGGTCAACGCGTACCGCGCCGTCTGCAAGATGCACGACGAGCAGCAGGTACACATGCGGATGGCGGCGTATCTGGTTGCCGTTGCGCGAGTAGCCGAAGCGGTCAAGATCCGGGGCTGGGTTTGAGCGGATTGTCCCCGGGATACGGCTCGTCGGGAAATGCTTCCCCCGTGTAGTGGAATTCCGGATAAGGTGCCTCTCCGAGGCCTTATTTATGCGATTTTTTTCGAATTGGGGTCGGATTTTTTCTTGCCCCTTCGACACCTGTTCGTAAGTTCTGTCTTCAGATCATCGCGCAGTTAGGTTGGCTGCTTTTTTTCTTCGTTATGTCGTCCGAGTGCATTGTGCCTCGTCGTTTGGTGTCACCTTCCGGTGACATGCCAGTTGATTTTGGATCAGTTGTTTTTCCGCTTCCAATCGCCGTCCTCCAGACGGAAACCGAGAGGGTATCATGACGAGCGATAATGCTCATATTATTGAAAGGGAAGGGAACAGAAAATTTGTGATGCTGCCTTACGAGGAGTATCTCCAGTTGCGTGAGGCCGAAAAGGATTGCGAGGAGTTGAAAGCCTTCCGGAAGGCGAAGGAGCTCCGGGAGGAGTCGCCCTGGAGCGGGGCGAGCGAATACGTTTCGCCGCGCCGGTCGAGCGTGCAGCCGCACGATGTTTCGTCACTGGCCCGGCGGTGGTTGGAGCAGGTGCAACGCGGTTGAGGGTGGTATCTTTGCGCGGTCGGAATGTGCCTTCGCGATCGATGCGTCCGCAAAGAAATGCCTCCAATTGAAAATTGGGGGATTGACAGCGGGGTGGATTCTCCCAATTTTCGTTCTTTTTCCTTCCATGAAGACGTATTTAGCAAAAAAGGGCGACGTAGAACGGAAATGGTATGTGATCGACGCTTCGGGCCAGGTGCTCGGCAGGCTCGCGGTCAAAGTGGCCAACATCCTGCGCGGTCGAAACAAGCCGGTGTTCACGCCGCAGACCGACACCGGTGATTTCGTCGTTGTCATCAACGCGGACAAAGTCGCCCTGACCGGGAAAAAGGAAGACCAGCTGAAGTACATGTTTTATTCCGGGTATGTGGGTGGCGAGAGTTACCGCTCGCTTTCCGAGATGCGCGAGCAGCGGCCGGAATTCATCATCGAACACGCGGTCAAGGGCATGCTTCCGAAAAACCGCCTCGCCCGTGAGATGTTGAAGAAACTCAAGGTTTACCGCGGCGCCGAACATCCGCATGCGGCCCAGAATCCTGAAGAACTCAGCCTGAAATAAGCATCATGAGCGACACCAACACCGTTTTTGTGGCCACCGGCCGCCGGAAAACCGCCACCGCGCGGGTGCGCCTGCTCCCCGGTACCGGGAAGATCGTCGTCAACGATCGCGAGCCGGACAGCTATTTTGCCGGAGAGGGATTCCTCAAGCAGGCGATCCAACCCCTGGAAACCGTCGATTTTAGGGACAAAGTCGATGTGGTGGCCCGCGTGCAGGGCGGCGGGATCGGGGGCCAGGCGACGGCCGTGTCGCACGGCATCGCCCGCGCTTTGCTCAAGCTCGATCCCGAGCTCCGCGTGGCCCTCAAACGCGCCGGCCACCTCAAGCGCGATCCGCGCCAGAAGGAACGGAAAAAGTCCGGTCAACCTGGCGCCCGCAAGCGCTTCCAGTTCTCCAAGCGCTGATCCTTTTTTTGGTCCGGACGCCGTGCGCGGCGTCCGGACGCAACCTTGTCTCCTGAATGGCCACCAACGTCGGCATTGTCGGGGCCTCGGGTTATTCTGGCGAACTTCTGGTTCGCCTTCTCCTGCGGCACCCGGAAGTGACGCTCAAACGCGTCACCTCCCGCCAGCACGCCGGAAAGCCGGTGGGCTCGGTCATCCCCGAGCTTCGTGGTCAGGCGGCTGATCTGGCGTTCTCCGATTCGGATCCCCGCGCGCTGGTCGCCGATTCGGAGACGGACGTCTTCTTCCTGGCGCTGCCACACGGGGTTTCGTCGTCGTTCGCCGGCCCGCTGGTCGAGAGCGGACGCAAGGTGATTGATCTGAGCGCGGATTTCCGGTTGAACTCCGCCGCGCTGTACCGGGAATACTACGGCGCGGAGCATCCGTTGCCCGATCTTCTCGGCCGCGCCGCCTACGTGCTGCCTGAATTGACTCCGGACGAGTCCTGGAAAAACACCACCCTGGCGGCGTCGCCGGGGTGTTATCCGACCAGCGTCCTCGTTCCGCTCGTGCCCCTCCTGCGCGGCAAGGTGCTCGGAGCGCGCGGCATTTCCATTGTCGCTTTCAGCGGTGTCAGCGGCGCGGGGCGGAAGCTCTCCGAGGATTTCCTGTTTTGTGAGCGCGCGGAAAGCGCGAAAGCCTACGGAATCCCGCGCCACCGTCACCTGTCGGAAATCGAGGAGCAGTTGTCCTCAGCAGCTGGAAACAAGGTCGTGGTCCAGTTCGTGCCTCACTTGGCGCCCATGCGCCGGGGTATCGCGACGACCATCATCGCGCCTGCGGAGGGACGTTCCGTGGACGACTTGTACGCTTGCTGGCGGGAGGCCTTTGACGGGCGACCATTCGTCCAGGTGCTGCCGTCCGGGCGGACCCCGGATACGAGCCATGTCACCGGTTCCAACAGGGTCGATCTCTCGGCCGTGCTCGACGAGCGCACCGGCAACTTCGTCATTACCTCGGCCCTGGACAACCTGATGAAGGGGGCCGGAGGCCAGGCGGTACAAATCATGAATCTGTGGCTCGGTTTCGGTGAAACCGAAGGGCTGCTTTGACGTCCATGAGCGGCCTGAAGATCAGCGAAGATTCTCCGGGATTGAGCGATGTTCCGGGCTTTTTCCTGGCGGCCACGGCCTGCGATATCCGTGAGAACGGAGATGGGCGTCTCGATCTGGCGCTTATCGCGTCGAAAATCCCGTGCCGGGCGGCCGGCGTCTTCACCCGCAATCGCGTGACCGCGGCTCCGGTGACCCTCTGTCGGGAATTGCTGGATCGGGATGAGACGTTTCGCGGCATTGTGGTCAACAGTGGCAACGCCAACGCCTGTACCGGTTCTCAGGGTATGGCCGACGCCAAGACGATGGGGCGATTGGCCGAAAAAAATCTAGGCGCTCCGCCGGGAAGTGTTTTTGTGTGTTCCACCGGCCGGATCGGGCGGCCGCTTCCCATGGGGCGAATCGAAACCGGCATTCAGACGGCCGCCGCGCTCGTGAATGAAGGTCGGGGACGCGGCGAAGATGCCGCGATGGCGATTCTCACCTCGGACACCCGGCCGAAAACGGTCACGGTTCGCTTCGAGCACGAGGGGACGTGGGTAACCGTGGCGGGCATGGCCAAGGGCGCCGGCATGATCGAACCGAACATGGCCACCATGCTCGCGTTCCTGGCGACGGATTTGGATGTCCCCGCCGCGCTGTTGCGCGACGTGCTCGAACGGACCGTTCCGGGCAGTTACAACGCCATCACGGTCGATGGCGATATGAGCACCAACGACACCGTTCTGCTGCTGGCCAACGGTGAATCGGGGATCTCGCTCGATCGCGGCGAAGGAATTCTCTACCGCGGCTTCCTCGAAGCGGTTCGCGTCGTGAACCAGCGGCTGGCTGAAAAGATTGTGTCGGACGGCGAGAAAATCACCAAGGTGGTCGAGGTGCGGGTGACCGGGGCACTCAACGACGCGGATGCCGAAAAGGTCGCCCGTTGCATTGGCAATTCGTTGTTGGTCAAAAGCTCCTGGTACGGAGAGGACCCGAATTGGGGGCGCCTGGCCGCATCCGCCGGGGCT
>SLOW01000183.1 GCA_007132315.1 Opitutales bacterium | reverse complement strand
GTTGATCGCCGGCGCCACCGGTGCCGGGAAAACGGTCTGCATCAACAGCATCATCACGTCCCTGCTGTACCACGCCAGTCCGGACGACCTGCGCTTCCTCATGGTCGATCCCAAGATCGTCGAAATGAAAATCTTCAACGATCTCCCGCACATGTTGATCCCGGTGGTGACCGAACCGAAAAAGGTCCCCGGGGCGCTCAAGTGGCTGATCAATGAAATGGACCGGCGTTACCAGATATTCGCCCAGATCGGCGTGCGGAACATCGCCGGGTTCAACGCCCACCAGAAAAAAGAGGCGGAAAAGGCCGAAGAAAATCGCCCGGCGCCGGATCCCGACGATCCCCTGGCCGACGTGCCGGATGCGGTCGCGCCGGAAGTCAGCGTCCCGCGTGACACCGAGTTGGAAATCCCGGCCAAGCTGCCGTACATCGTGGCGATCATCGACGAATTGGCCGACCTGATGATGGTGGCCCCGGCCGACGTCGAGTCAGGTATCGCCCGCCTCGCCCAGCTGGCGCGGGCGGCCGGAATCCACCTGGTCATCGCCACCCAACGGCCGTCGGTCAACGTGATCACGGGTGTCATCAAAGCCAATCTCCCGTCCCGGATCGCCTTCCAGGTCGCCTCCAAGGTGGACAGCCGCACCATTCTCGACACCGGCGGCGCCGAACAGCTCATCGGCCGCGGCGACATGCTGTTCTCGCCTCCCGGCAGTTCCCGCCTGGTCCGTTCCCAGGGCGCGTTCATTTCGGACGACGAGATCAACCGCATCGTGGAGTTTCTGAAACAAAACGGCCCGCCGGAATTCTCGAAAGACATTCAACAGCAAATAGAACAACCCGAGACCGAACAGGCCGGAGAAGCAGAGGAGGACGATCTGCTGCCGGACGCCATGGAAGTGCTGCGCACCAGCAAACGCGCCTCGACCTCGATGCTCCAGCGTCGCCTCCGGGTCGGCTACAATCGTGCGGCCCGCCTGATGGAGCTTCTGGAACAGCGCGGTATCGTCGGCCCCGAAAACGGATCGAGTCCGCGGGAGATCCTGGTGGATCTCGACGAGGAGTAACGAATTTTTTGTGGTCTTTTGCCCCGCCCGCGTCTAAGAAACGCATCCTAGTATGCAAACCATCGGAGAAAGACTCGAGGAAGCCCGCAAACACAAAGGTATCTCTCTGCGGGAGGCCGCTGAGGCGACGAAAATCCGAGGTGAATATCTGGCGGCATTCGAGACCAACTCGTTCCAGATCGATCTCCCCGAAATCTACATCCGCGGGTTTCTGCGCAACTACGCCAATTTCCTGAAATTGAACGGCGAACGGATCCTCACGGATTACGACGCCCTCTCTTCCAGCGAAACGCCTCAGTCCTACGCTCCCGCCAAGCGGGAAGGCCGATCCGAATCGTTCGGACGCATGGATCTGGGAGAAAGCGAGGACTCCGGCACCGCGGTTGTCACCGACGAGCGCCAACAGGCCGGGCGCGAGGCGGACGCTCCTTCCGACCGCCGCCGCGAATCCGCGCCCTTCGGCGGAGAACAGGGACCCGACCGCAGCTTGTACCTGAAAATCGGCGGGCTGGTGGCCGCGGGCGTCTTCGGTGTGATCCTTGTGCTCTACATGGTCGTTTCGGTAATCGGCTCCGACCCCGCCGACCGGGCCGATCCGGCGGACGAGGACGTGGAGGGAACCCGGGAGCTGTTTCTGGTCGGGCGCGGCGATATCGACGAGGTCCGGGTCGTCGAGATCGATACGGACGAGGTTCTCTACGACGGCTCGCTGTCCGAAGGCAGCCGCGTTTCAATCCGCCGCCGCGGTCCGGTGGAGATTGTCGTCAGCCACCGCGAGTACCTTCGCCTGGAGGAGGACGGACGCGGCGGCAACACCCCGGGCAGCGGGCGGGGCCGCGCCCGCTGGGAAGGCTGGCCGGAATAGGAGGCTTTCGGCAAAGCCCGACAGGCTTCCAGCCTGAGACAACACGCTGGAAGCGTGTTCTACTCTTGGGCTTAACCGTACCATTCCTCCTCGCCTCCCTCAATCACACGATCCGGCATCCCGGTCCCGCAACGCTTCGGCCAAACACGCCGCGACGTCATCGGCCGTTACCCCGGCGGTTCCCCGCCGGCGGGCCAACAGGTCGGCGGCCGCTCCGTGCCAGTGAACCCCGCGCGCGACCGACTCCGGCACGGCGTCCGGCTCGCACCGGGCCAACAATCCCCCCGCCAAACCACTCAAGACATCTCCGCTGCCGCCGCGCGCCATAACCGGCCCGCCGGTCAGGGCATACCACAACGCGTTGCCGTCGGTGATCCGGTTGAACGGAGGGCCCTTGAGAACCGTGACAACACCGTTGTCACGGCAGAATTGGCGCAGCGCGGACTCACCGCCGCGCTCGAACGGCTGGCCGGTCAGGCGCGCGTATTCCCCCGCGTGCGGGGTGAGGACCACGGGAGCCCGGTTCGCCCGGGAAACGGCCGCCCGGAACAACGGCGGCGTCAGGCCGTCCGCATCCAGGAGAACCGGCCCCGAAAATCCGGTGACCGCCTCGCGCGCGAATTCCTGAACTTCCGGCTCCTTGCCCAAACCGGGCCCTAGGACCAGGGCGCTCGCCCGGGAGGCCGCTTCCTGGAACAGAGAAAGCCCGTCCATGCTCAACCCGCCGGCGGGAGTACGCGGCCCGGCCACCCACATCGCCTCCGGCGCCCGCGCGGCGAACGCCGGCAACAACAAATCCGGAACCATCGCGGTGACCAGTCCCGCCCCGCTGCGCAACGCCGCCCGGACACTCATGAGAATGGCACCGGGAAACATCAGGCTGCCGCCGACCAGCAAAACGTGGCCGTAATCCTTCTTGTGTTTCCGGGCCGGGCGCAGGGCTTGCAGGGGACGCAGGATTTCGGACGTCACCACGCGTCCGCCGAAGGTTTCGGGCTCCGGTTCCCCGCGCTCAAAAAACCCGATATCCAGGTAACGGAGACGTCCGGCCCATTCCGCCGCACCCGGCGCCAGCAGAGGCGCCTTGGCGATACCCGGCATGTAGGTGAAATCCGCCCGAAACGGCTCGTCGGCCCAGTCATCCCCCATGCCGCTGGGCAAATCGATCGCCGCCCGCAGGCCGATCCCCCGGCGACGGTTCACCCAGCGCACGACAGCGGCGATGGGCTGGCGCAACGGAGGCCGGAACTGCATGCCGAGCATGCCGTCGAGACAGACGTCCCAATCCGTGCCATCGAACCGTCCATCGAGCCGGCCATCCACGTCGGTCCGGCCGGTGATCGCCTCAACCCGCAGGGATCCCGCCGCCGGCGTCTTCTGCAAGTCCTCCCAGGCCCGCCGCACCAGCGGACGCAATCCCCGTTCTCCCTGAACCAAAATAACGTCCATGCCCAAATCCGGAACCGCACGGGCGATTTCCCGGGCGGCGATGAACGCGTCCCCGCCATTGTGCCCTTTTCCCGCCAGGACCAGGATCCGGCTTCCGGACGCCGGCCCACCGCATTCACGCCAATCCCGCAGCACCGCGCGGCCGATCAGCCTGCCGGCCCGGCTCATCGCCTCCCATTCGAGCGCCTCGTCCCCGCCGAGCAGCTCCTTTTCCCACGCCATGGCCGCGGCGCAGGACAACACCGGATGCG
>SLOW01000356.1 GCA_007132315.1 Opitutales bacterium | reverse complement strand
CTCTACCAGTTGCGGGGCCGTGTCGGACGCTTCAAGAACCAGGCCTACGCCTACCTGCTCCTCCACCGGCACGGGCGCGTGCACGAAATCGCCCACAAGCGACTGGCGGCGCTGCGCCACCACAACCAGCTCGGAGCCGGATTCAAGATCGCCATGCGCGACCTGGAGATCCGCGGCGCCGGCAATCTCCTGGGCGCCAAACAAAGCGGTCATATCGCCGGCGTCGGATTCGACCTTTACTGTCAGCTCCTGCGCCAGAGTATCGCCCACCTCAAGGGTGACGAATCCGCCGCCACCGTTCGCGCCGTCCTGCGCATCGATTTTCTCCACACCGGCGAAGGGCGAGCCGAGCGAACGCTGACCGCCGACCGCTTCGGCGCGCTCAAAGAGAGCGAACTGGAGAAAGGACACGGCGAACCGGCGCAAGCCCGCATCCCAGAAGACTACATCCACGAGGTACGACTTCGGCTCGACATGTACCGGCGTCTGGCCATGGCCGCGACCCCGGCGGAAGTGCGGGGCATTGGAGAAGAGCTCGCCGACCGCTTCGGCCCGGTCCCCAAACCCACCGAAGCCCTCGTGCGTGCGGCGGAGATTCGCTGCCTGGCCGAACAAAAGGGAATCCTCGCGGTCGAAACGGAAGGGAACCGCTTGAAATGCCTTCGCGCCACCGGCAAACCAGACGACTATATCCGCGTGGGAAACCGCTTTCCCCGCTTGACCCGAAAGGGCGCGCTGCGGAGACTCGGCGAGATAGCCGATTTCCTGAAACGTACCTGACTTCCATGCCCGCTCTCGTTCAAAATCCAAATCGTTCGCATCCGTTCCGCGCCACGGGCGCTCCGCCCGCGTGGCACCCTACAATCCCGTCCCTCATCGCCGCATTCGTTATCGCGAACGCCACTGTCGCGTCTCCGCTCACCGCCCAGGAACTGCCGATCATGCCGCAGGAAGACCAGCGGCAATTCGACAACGCCATTGCCGCCGTGGTCGAAGACGAAGTCATCACCTACCAGGATGTGCACAACGAGGCGGCCCGCCTGGCCGAACAGGTCCGCCGCGCCAGCCGCAACGCCCAGGAGTTCCAGCAGCGGATGCGCGAGCTGGAAGACGAAATCATCCAGAGCAAAATCGATCGCATCCTGATCGTGAAAGCATTCGAAAAGGAAGGTTACCAGATCCCGCCGAGCTATATAGACAATGAGATCAACGAGATCCTGATGCGGGAATTCGACGGCGACCGCGGCCGGATGCTCGGCTACCTGCGCGAACACGGCATGTCCATGCGCGAGTTTCGCGAGGACACCCGCCGCGAGATCATCCTCCGCTTCATGCGCAGTCAGATGCGCCAATCGGAAGCGATCGTCAGCCCCGTTCGGATCGAACGCTATTACGAGGACAACCGGGAACAATTCCGCCGGGACGAATCCATGTACCTCCGGATAATCCGCCTGAGCGGAAGCGACGCCCGCGACACCGCGGACACCATCATGGAAGAACTCGCCGACGGCGCCGATTTCGCCGATCTGGCGCGCGAGTACAGCCGCGACCGCCGTCAACAGGGCGGCAGTTGGGGGTGGGTCAACGCCTCCGACCTGCGCGAAGACTGGCGGGAAATCGCCTCCGGCCTAGAGCGCGGGGAACACAGCGACGCCATCGGTACCGGCGGGTCCGACCTCTTCATCCTCCACGTCGAAGACCGCCGGGAATCCGGCATTGCCCCCCTGCGCGAAGTGCGCGAGGAAATCGAGGAAATCCTCGTCAGCCGCATGGCCCGCGAAGCGCAGGAACGCTGGCTGGAACGCCTCCGGCGCGACGCCTACGTCCGACACTACTGAATAATTCTGAAACGGACATTCCGGTCTGTGGTATCAGTACGCCCGGCGCCAAAACTTAACAGAGAGGAATGTCCGTGTCACTTCGCCGTTAATCCGTTTTCAGTATCCGGGGATCACCTTAAGAAGTGTCCCCCAGGTCCCATCACAATAAGATCGTCGAGTTTCTTTACAGAAAACGTCCATTCTCCCGCGAACGGTTCTTCTGAAGACGGAAGACCACATCTGGTTCTTGAACCAATTCGAGCGGCAAACTGACGGACCGGAAATGACGCGCACGCAAATTCACATACCTACCCTGGTCCGCATCAAGGAGGGGGCGGTTGAACGGGTTGGCATCTACGCCCGCCGCAATGATTTTTCCCACGTCGTCGTTCTCCACAGTGACGGCCTCCCGCCGGAACTTCTTGAGCGCCTGTACAATGGGCTTACATCCGAGAGCGTAAGCATCCTGCACAGTTGGCCCGTACGGCAAGCTTCCTTTGAGCAAGCCCGGGATCTGTTTTCCAGGATCCCCGCCAAGACCTGTGCCATCGTGGGATTCGGCGGCGGTAAGGCTCTGGATGTCGCCAAATATACAGCGTTCCTCAGCGGCATCCCCTACATTTCAGTGCCAACATCGCTTTCAAACGACGGTATTTGCAGTCCGCATTCCAGCCTGACTCTCGAAGGACGTCGGAAATCCCTGCCCTCCGCCATGCCCTTCGGTATCGTAATCGACACCAAAGTCTGCCTCGCCGCACCAGAGCTACTCTGGCTGTCGGGTATCGGCGATCTGGTTGCCAAGCTCACCGCCAATTTTGACTGGAAACTCGCTTTTCACGCCTTGGGGACACCGATTGATGACTTCGCTGCGCTCCTCTCCGACGCCACCGTATTCCAGCTTATCGCCCGACCAAAACACGATTTGCAAGGGATGCGACTTCTGGGCACCTCGCTGATGCTCAACGGAGTCGCCATGGGGGTTTGCGGTTCGTCGCGCCCGGCCAGCGGCAGCGAACACTTGATATCGCACGCCCTTGACTCCCTGGGCGGCCGACCCCGCCTCCATGGCCTGCAGGTCGGCGTCGCCACTTATTTGGTCAGCCTGTTGCAGAAACAATCCTCGGACACCATCGCCACGCTTTTCCAACAGATCGGTTTCTGGCACGCTGTGGAGTCCAACCCCTTCTTTCGCGCCGACTGGCTGGAAGCGCTTCGGCGCGCGCCGGACATCAAGGAGGATTTTTACACGGTCCTGTCCTCGCGCGACTGCCTTCCGGAGGCCGAAGACCATCTCCGCAACGATCCCTTCCTCCGGAAATCTGTTGTTGATTAATTCCGAAGCAGGCGTGCTTCCCGCCCCTCAATCGCGGTCAGCCTGGAAGAAGCTGACCAAGCTCCGATTCTCCGATACGCTATGGCCGGCATCAGCGCAGGAACAACCGCTGCAGCCAATTGGGGTCCGGACGTTCCGTAGGTTCGATGTATTCCCAACGCTCCACAGTCGAAGACCGCAGGCGATGGTTCACCCGCACGATGGCAAAATCCTCGGATGGAAGACGGAAACGGAATTCCTCTTTGGTGCGGTTGCCCTGGCAGACAATGACAAACGGTCCCGATTCCGCATTCCGCGGTTCGGGTTTTTCCAGGACCAAGTACTCCGTATCGGGTTGATTCATGATGAAATACGACCCAATACCGACAACCGCCAGCGCGACCCAAAGGCCATTTTTCAGAAAATCGTTCACAAACTTGTTTGCGACCATTCATATCCGGCCGAGCGATAATGTATCACCTTTCCCCGAGAACCTAAACCT
>SLOW01000237.1 GCA_007132315.1 Opitutales bacterium | reverse complement strand
GGAAAAAAGTTGAAATTTCCGGAATGATCGGCACAGAGTGAGTGGATTTACGGAAATACCTAACGCATTTTAATGGCCCATCCCAGACATCACGGACGCAACTTCCGCAACAACCGCACATTCAAGTACCGCAAAAACGAGCGCATTCGGTTGCGCGAAGTCAGGGTGATTGGCCCCGACGAGCAGCAGTTGGGCGTGATGCCCACACGCGAGGCGTTGGATCTGGCGAAGAAGCTGGGGCTTGACCTGGTCGAAGTCGCCCCCCAGGCGAAGCCTTCCGTTTGCCGAATCCTCGATTTCGGCAAGTTCATGTACGAACAGAGCAAGAAATCGAAAGACAACAAATCGACCGCCAGTAAGATCAAGGAGGTCAAGTTTCGCGTTCGTATCGAACAGCATGATTACATCACCAAACTGCGCCATGCCGAGGAGTTCCTGGACAAGGGCTGCAAGGTGAAGCTGACCCTGACTCTTCGGGGACGGGAAAACCAGTTCAAGGATGTGGCCATGGAGACCATGAACCGCGCCGTGAACGACCTCACACACATCGGCAGCTCCGATTTCGAGCCGCGTATCATGGGCAACCGAATCAACGCCATGTTGTCGCCCTTACCCGAAAACAAGCGAAAACTGAAATACAACGTGGAGACGGAGGACGTCGAAACGGAAGAACAAGGATAGCTGTTGTGGGGATGGAGGTGACGGCGGGCCTGAAGCGGTGGAGGCATGGCCTGGTTGTGGCCTGCGTGTTTTTGCTGGCTGCGGTGTCTCTGGATGCCGAGCGAGGCTTGAGCACGCCGACACGTCCGAGCGCGGAACCTCTCCCGCAGGCGCGAACGGAATTACCGAGCGGTCTCGCCGTGCCGGAGGGACGGATTTCCCTGCGAGCGCTTGCCGAAACCGCCGGGCTGGAGCTCTCCGCCTTACGGAATTCCGGTCGCGTGGTGCTGGAGCGAGGGTCGGCGACACGGGTCGAGTTCACCGAAGGCAGCCGGGAAATCCAGTTCAACGGGTTCCGGATCTTTCTCGGCGAACCGGTGCGGAGTTACCGCCACGGTCACGCCTTGAGCCTGATCGATTACGAAAGCCTGCTGCGCCCGCTGCTGGCGCCGCGCTCCCTGCGTGTGCCACACCGCCCCACGCGTACCATTGTCCTCGACCCGGGACATGGAGGAAGTGATCCCGGAACGCGAAACGTGGCGCTGGGGCTGGCGGAAAAGGATATGGTTTTGGACGTGGCCCGGCGTCTCCGGGAGTTGCTGGAGGCGGATGGGTATCGGGTGATTCTCACCCGCGAGGACGACCGCTTTGTCTCGCTGGAACAGCGGGCGCGCATCGCCAACCGGACGGACGCCGACCTTTTTATCAGCATTCATTTCAACGCGGTCGAAGATTCCGCCGTCCACGGAACGGAGACTTTTCTCCTGACACCCCGACATCACCGGTCAACAGCACAGGGCGCGGCGGCTTCGGGCGACACGGACTTGCATCCGGGAAATGAATACGATCATTGGAACGCCGTCCTGGCGTATCTTGTTCAGCGCAGAATGTTGCATGATCTGCGGAGTCTCGACCGGGGTATCAAACGGGCGCGATTTAGCGTTCTCCGGGAGGTGGATTGTCCGGCCGTGCTGGTCGAGGCCGGATACCTCTCCAATCCGGCGGAGGCGAGGCGAATCGGCAGCCCGGCTTACCGGGAGCGCCTCGCCCGGTCGCTGGCTCTCGCGGTACACGATTTCGAGCGAACCCTCGCATCGCCCGAAAGCGCATTCTGAGTCGGCTTGCATTTGACGCGGGATTCGACACAGTGTGTCACGCATCACGTGTTGACATGAAGTGTACGGCGAATGAGGTTCCGAGACCAGGTGTGACCTGGCGATGCGGGCTTTTTCTAAGCCTGTTCTGTCTGGCGTTTTTTCCTCGCCTGGTCGATGCCGCCGCGGAGCGGACGCTGGTGCTGGCGAATGAGAATCTTCGCGAGTCGGTCGAGCTGGCCGAATACTATATGGAGAAGCGGGCTATTCCCGCGGAAAACCTCTACCTCGTGTCGGCGCCGCGTTCGGAGACGATTCGATGGGATCAATTTATCGATTCGATTTACAATCCGTTGCGAACGAAATTGATCGAGGATAATTGGCTCCAGGGCACGCTGGGTGAGCGGAAGGATCCGGAAGGGAGGTTGTTGCATTCGACTTCGGGACACCGGATCGAGTACATGGTGATTTGCCACGGCATTCCGTTGCGGATTCGACACGACGAGGACCGCCTTCCCGAGGAGGTCGCGCAGCAAATTCCCGAGCCGCTCTGGACCAATCGAGGGGCTGTTGACTCACAACTGGCCCTCATCAGTCACAGCGTTTATGGGATCAATGCGTACCAGCAAAATCCGCTTTTCGAAAAACGGTTTCCGTCCGCTGCGGAACGGGCTTCGGTGGTGCGGGTGGCCCGCCTTGACGGCCCTTCGGCGGCGGAGGCCCGGGGACTGATCGACAGTGCTCTGGAGGCGGAGCGAAACGGCCTGCGGGGCCGCGCCTATATCGATCTGGGCGGGCCGCACCCCGCCGGTGACGAGTGGCTGGAAGCCGTCGCCGGGCGGATCGAGCGTTTGGGATTCGATCTGTCCATCCACGATGGCGACACGGACCTCGGTATTTCCTCCCGATTCGACGCGCCCGCGCTCTATTTCGGCTGGTATGCGCCGCATGTGACCGAGCCCTTTACCCTGGATGGCTTTCGTTTCCCGCCCGGTGCGATCGCCCTGCACATTCACAGCTTTTCGGCCACCACGGTCCGGTCGCACGACCGGCGTTGGGTCGGGCCGTTTGTGGCCTCCGGAGCGGCCGCGACGGTGGGAAACGTGTACGAACCCTACCTGGAACTGACCCACCGACCGAATCTTCTTTTGGATTCTTTGGCCCGAGGGCAGACCCTGGGGGAAGCGGCCTATTACAGCCTTCCGGTATTGAGTTGGCAGGGGATTGTGGTGGGGGACCCGTTGTACCGGCCGTTCGCCGTTTCCCTGGAACGGCAACTGGCGTCCGAAAATGCCTCAGGTAACGCCTTGCGCCAATACTCGGTCATACGTCGAATGAATCTCCTGGAGCGCGAAGGAGAACGCGAGGCGGCGCTCCGTCTCGGCGAAGCCGCCTACAAGGAAGACCCCCGCATCCCCTTGGCCTTTTCCCTCGCCCGTCTTCACGCGGCCACCGGGGATCGCGCGGCGATTCGCGACCGTCTCGCCTTTATCCCCGCCATCGATTCCGTGCCCCTCACCCAGTCCGGTACATTGCTCGAGATACTCGTATTTCTGGTCGAAAACGATCTCGCCCCACTGTCCGTCGAAGGCTTTCGCCGCCTCCTGTCCACCCCCGATCTTCCACCGAAACTCCGCAAAGACATCCTCACCCAAGCCACTAACACCGTCCGCACCACATCCGATCGCCAATTGTCCCGCGAATGGGACTCCGAGCTGAATCGGCTCGAGAATTAAAGCCCCTAAACCTGAGATAAAAATAGACAGGCTATTTTTGCTTGACCTCGGGGCGGGATGGGATTTGTATTGGGGTGATGAAAGGAGTTGGTTTGAGATGTCTGCCGTGAGGGTGAAGGTGAGGGGTGATGTTTCGGCGGTTTAT
>SLOW01000104.1 GCA_007132315.1 Opitutales bacterium | reverse complement strand
CCCCGGCAGACCCCGAGTATCCAGCCGCGGCGGGAGCGGTAAATGGCGGGGTTGTTGAATGTGGGATTGTCGTCAGTCATGGGTTTTCCTGTGGGTTGATTTTTCCATCATTAGCGTTTCGAGCGCGTCCACGCGATCTTCCATCCGGCGGAGCCCGCGGTGAAGCTCCTGGATGAGGCGGGTTTCCTCCTGATCCGCTTGGCCTCCGCGGCCGCTGCCGTTGCCTTTCAGGATCTTCAGCGCCGCCAGAAAGATGCCTCCAACGACCGCGGCCAGCGGAATCGCGAAAATCATAAAAATGGTCAGAGATTCTACGTTCATGTTAACGGTTCCAGGTTGAAGGGCGGTTCCGGGAGGGTAGGCCAGCTGCGAGGTGTGGCCGAACACCGCCAGCATTGGAATCAGTAGAAGCGCCGCCAGGCAGCACACGGCCAACAGAGCGAGGATTGCTGAAAAGATAACGCGCATGGCGGTGTTGCGTTCGAGTTTTCGGACTCTTCGCGGTATTCATCATAAGTCCTCGGCGGGGAAGCACAATGCGAATCGCATTCGAGGGAATCCGGATCCGGATAAGAGACGCCGGTCAGTCGGCGGTTTTCTCCTTCCGTTCGGCGCTCGCGCGCTCGCGGCGCAAAGCGGCCAGTTCCTTTTCGATCTCCTCGTCGCCTTCCAGGTCGGCGAAGCGGTCCTCCAGTGAGTCCCCGTCGGATTTGCGGCCGTAGTTGACCAGGCCCGCTTCGGCTTCCATGCGCTCGACACGGCTTTCGAATTTGTCGAATCGCAACATGGCGTCGGCCGAGTCGAAGCGCCGGATCTCGCCTTCGGCCCGGCGTTTTTTTCTGGCGTGGATGTGCCGCTGGATGAGGAAGCGCTGCTTCTCCTTTGCCGAGCGCAGTTTGTCCTCCAACTGAACGATTTCCGATTGGTACTGTTCGATCAGCGCGTCGCACTCCGCCGCCTCGTTCTCGAGGGAGTCCGCCCGTTCCAGAAACCGGCGTTTTTCCAGAAGCGCTTCCCGGGCGAGGTCCTCCCGGCCCTTGTCCACGGCGAGCGCCGCCTTCCGCGCCCACTTGTTCGCCTGGGCCCGGGTCTCGTCGAGAGTTCGGCCGGTGCGCTTGCGCTGCGCCATGACCCCGGCGCAGGACGCTTTGATTTCCACCAGGGTGTCCTCCATCTCCTGGATCATCAGTTTGATCATCTTTTCCGGATCCTCCGCCTTATCCAGCATGGCGTTGAGGTTGGCGCTGACGATGTCACGAAAACGTGTGAATATTCCCATTATATGACTCCTTCCGTACAGGTTGTATCGTCCCGCTCGCAGTTCCCGTGCCAGAAGTGTCGGTTGGTGCGTTAACGCGTTCATGAGAAGGAAAATAAAGATCTATGGTCAGCTTGAGATGGTGGTGAAAAAAGCTTGTCATTGGTTGTATAAGAGAAATAATGGCGAATATGGCCGAACAAGGAAGGGGGGCCGGTCCGGGTGATCGGTTGTTGGGGGAGTCGGAGATTTTTCTGGGGTTTCAGGAACGGGTGTCGCGGGTGGCGCCGATCGACCGTCCCGTTCTGCTTGTGGGGGAACGGGGCACGGGCAAGGAGTTGGCGGCTGCCCGCTTGCACTACCTTTCGAAGCGGTGGCAGGGCCCCCTGGTGGCGCTCAACTGTGCCGCGCTGGCCCCGTCGGTTCTCGAGTCCGAGCTGTTCGGTCACGAGGCCGGTGCGTTCACCGGGGCGGTCAACCGGCGGCAGGGGCGGTTCGAGGCGGCGCACGGGGGGACGCTCTTTCTCGACGAGATCGGTCAGATTCCTCTCGAGGTGCAGGAGAAGATTCTGCGGGCGGTCGAGTACCAGCGGTTCGAGCGGGTGGGCGGATCGCGTCCGGTGGAGGTCGATGTCCGCATCCTGGCCGCGACCAACGTCGATCTCCCGGATCTGGCCGCGCGGGGACGTTTCAAGCGCGACCTGTTGGACCGGTTGGCGTTCGAGGTCCTGTTCCTGCCGCCGCTTCGGTTGCGCGGCGACGACCTGGTCCTGCTGGTGCACCACTTTGCGGCCCGAATGGCGCACGAGTTGGGTTGGCCGGGGGTGCCGGAATTTGGCGAGGATGCCTGGAATGCGTTGCGTTCACACGATTGGCCGGGCAACGTGCGGGAGCTGAAGAACGTCGTGGAACGGGCGGTGGCGCGTTCCGACGGCGAAGCGGTCGCGCGCGTTGATTTCGACCCGTTTGCCGCGCCCTTTGCAACCCGGCTGGAACCGGATGCCCGGGTAAAGCCGGAGGCGTCGCCGGAAAAAAGGCCCCCCCCGCCGCCGGGGGATGAACCGGCGGCGGCGAGCCTGCCCGAGGCCGTGCGCGAGCTGGAGGTCCGGCTCCTGCGCCGGGCTCTGAAGGATGCGCGATTCAACCAGCGAAAGGCGGCGAGCGCGCTCGGGCTTACCTACCACCAGTTCCGCGGTCTTTACCGGAAGCACGCCGAAAGTCTGGAGTGAACCGATTCCAGTCGGCAGGCGTGGCAGGAGAACCCTGCGCCGAAGGCGACCAGCCACAGATCGCCGTTCGGGGCGGCGGTTTCCAGGTGTTCTTTCAGGGCGAACAGGACGCTCGGGCTGCTCATGTTGCCGTGGCGACGGAGAACCCGGCGGCTTTCGGCGAGCGCGTGGCCGGGAAGGCGTTCGCCGACGGCCAGGAGCACGTCGCGACCGCCGGGATGGGCGAGAACGTTGCCGATGGAATCGGGACCGGCTTCAGCGAACAGAGCGGCCACGGCGGCGGCGGCCTTTTCCGGGACGGTTTTGGCCAGCTTGTTGCGGAGTTTGCCCTGCCGGGTTTCGAAGCGCAGGAGTTCGCGGTCGGCGGGGAGGTGCCGTGTCTGGAAGGCGCCGGCGCGCAGGGAAAGGCGGTCCGCGTGGGGGCGGCCGTTCCAGATGGCCGCCGCGGCGCCGTCGGAGAACAGGCAGGCGCTGATGAGGACGCCCGGGTCGTCGTCGAGGTAGAACGCGGCCGAGCAAATCTCGACGGCCACGGTGGCGACCCGGGCTTCCGGGTGGGCGGCGACGATGTGCTCGGCCGCCCGGAGGGTCGGGATGGCGGCGCCGCAGCCGAGACCGACCAGGTCCTGCAAAAAGGCGTCGGTCCGCATGTTGAGATTTTCGGCGATGTAACTGGTCAGCCCCGGGCACAGGTAACCGGTGCAGGTGCACACCAGCAGGGCGTCGAGGTCGCCGGCCCGCAGCCCGGCGGCATCGAGGGCGTCGCGCAGCGCGCGGGTCGCCAGGCGGGGAGCTTCGCGATGGAAGGTCGCGTTCAGCGCGTCCACGTCCTGATCGAAAACGCGTTCGATGTCGGAAGTGACAAACTGACGCCGCTCGATTCCGTTGTCGCCGGTCAGAACCTTGCGCAGGATCGCCATCGACCGTGGCTGCAGGTCGTCCGCGAACCGCGAATTGCGCAGCATGTCCCAGCACTCGGGCTGGGTGAAGCTGGCGTTCGGGACGGCGGTGGCTAGCGATTGCAGAAACATCGTTGCTTCTTTACGCTGGCCCGGACGTCCCGAAAGTCAAAGCGCCCCGGAGTTCCGGCCGCCACCGCCGGGGCAGGAGGTGCTTCGCTGAGGTTTGGCGCGCGTTCAGGATTCGTACCCCTGGGGGTGTTCGCGGTGCCAGCGCCAGGCTGT
>SLOW01000071.1 GCA_007132315.1 Opitutales bacterium | reverse complement strand
GAACGAGGATTTTCTCAACCGGCTGGTCCGCACGAACCTCGACCTGTGGCAGCCCTGGCGCGGAATTCCCTGGGTCTTGTACCAGTACGCGACCGTTGAGGACAAGCCTTGTCTCAAGGTCGCGATCGAAACGAATCTCGGCCTTCCTTCGCGCGGTTTGCTGTTCGATTACGAGGACGAAACCGTGACCGAGCGTCCCAACGAAGAAGACGAACTGGAGATTTACGCCGCCCGGGACGAGGCCAGCATAAAAGAGGATTTCAAAGACCAGACCATCGTTCTGAAAAGCCTGCCCAACAAAGAGGATCTTCCCCTCGACACCAAACTGGAAATCCACTGGCCTCCCCGGGGCGGCTGGGATCCGGTCGATGTCGATCTCATCGTTGACCTGGGCAACACCCGCACCATTGCTTTACTGCTGGAACGGCCCGGCGACGACGTCGAATCGAAAGCCTTCGGCCGGCGTTCGACCATACTAAGATTCCTTCCGCGCGGAGATCCCTACGCCCAACCGGCCAACGTCGCGGAAGGCGGCATTCTGGCGGACGATTGCGGTATCATCGACTCGTGGCTCCTTCTGCAACGGCCGCTGTTCTATCACCTGGAACCGCCCGCCAACCGCTACAAGCTCTCCAAACACTACAAGGAAGTGGGGCATTCCGATCAGGGCGACCCGCGCTACCGCCTCCATTACTACCTTCCCCATACCTTCGTCGAACTCTCTCCCGCACTCATCGGAGGCGGCCGTTCCCATCCCGAGGGCGTAAGCAAGACCCTGGCCTCCATTCCCCTCGATCAGGACGTGCGGTTCACACTCAGCTCGCCCAAACGGTACGCCTGGGACGACCGTCCGCAGGGACACGGCGGCGGCATGTTCTGGTTTCAGATTCCGAGCCACGCCCAAGGCAAAACACCGGAGACATTCGAAGAGTTCAAGAGCCTCATCCGGTACTTCATGGAGCCGAGCGGCGCGGATTGGGACATCGACAACCCGCCTTCCGACGACGACGATTTCCCGCGCCTCCCGAGTATCGACGCGCCCGCGGAATATCCGCGCCGGGACGCAATCTGCTGGTTCGCGCTGTCGATTATCGAAGCCGCCCACAGGCAAATCAACGCGGAACATTACCTGCGAAAGGTCGGCAGAAACGCTCTCCCGCGACGCCTGCGCAACATCCGCGTCACTTATCCCGCGGGCTGGATCCACGAAGAACGCACGCGTTATTTCGAACAGTGGCAACGCGCGATCAATCTTTTCGCCCTCACCCGCTTCGAAGACCACGCGCCGGTCAACCCGGCACGGCCCTCGTCGGGTGGCGCCCGTCCGATCCTCATCAACGACGGCATGGACGAAGCCATCTGCTCACAGCTCCCGATCCTGTACGCGGACGTGACCGCGCTCGGCGGTCCGGCAGCCTGGATCGAACTGTACGGACGCGACGGTTCCGTCAACGTGATGAATGTTGACGTTGGCGGCGGGACCACCGACCTCGCCATCATACAATACCGCCTCCACCGCGAAGGCGGCACGGTCGGGGAATCCAGAATACTGCAAACCCGGTTGCTGTTCCGAGACGGATACAGCGTGGCGGGCGACAACCTCGTCAAACGCCTGATCGAACGCGTGCTGCTCCCGCGCTGGCTGGACGCCTCCGCCCGCGAACATTTCCAGGATGTCCCCGCGGCCGCCGAATGGGTCAAGCGATTTCTCCAGGATCCCGCGCACGCCGAGTTCAATCCAGTGGACCCGCGCGCCTCGATGAAAATGATGCGCATCACGCGGTTGGTGTTTATTCCCCTGGTAAACACCTGGCTGCAGAATCTGGCGCATCGCGACGCCAATCCCGAACACGCCTGGGAGCCGCTCAACCTGGAAAACCTGGTGGCCCGCGAAATCGTCGATCCGAACGCGCTCCGCGAACTCAACGATCTCACCGACTCGCTGGTCAAATTGAAATGCCCCGGCGCAGCGGATTGGCGCGGCCCGGCGTTCGGAAACGAAGGAGTCCGCATCCACGCCGAAATCGGTGAGCTGACCGCGTGCATCGACGAAGTGTTCGGCGAGCATTTCAGTTTTCTCGGCGAATTGGCGGGGCGGTTCGACTCGCAACTGATCATGGTATCGGGAAAACCTTCCGAACTCCCGCGTATTCGAGAACTGATTACGGAATCGTTTCCGGTGCTGCCCCAACGCATTATTCACGTGAAAAATTTCCCCGCCGGCGGCTGGTACCCGTTCAGTTCGTTCGATGAAGGTCGCATCGCCGACGCCAAAACCTGTACGGTGGTCGGCGCGGCCCTGTTCCAGGACATTCGCAACGGCGAGGTCGATGCCCTCAACATTGTTCCCGACACGCAAACGGAGATTTCGCGCCGCTACTACTGGAACGTAGTCAACCCCCGCGGTCCCACGCAGGAATTCCATCGCAACTACCTCTTCTCTCCCGGAGACTATCCCGAACCCTCCGCGGGGGCGGAGGAAATACGCACCGAAGCCCGCACATTCGATCTCCCGGCCAACGGTCGCATCGGCCGTCAACTCGTGCGCATGCCCAACGTTCGCGCCGATCCCGTGTACGAGGTAAGGTGGCGCCCCGGCAACGGACCGGTGACCCCGGGCGCCTACGTGCGGGCCACCCTGCGTTGGGTGTCCAGTCTGGGAGAAGGCGAACGCCTCGTCTGCGAAGGCTTTGAATCGCACCCTGACTTTCCGGAAGTCCTTCCGGAAGATGTCTCTTTCAAACTGAACACGTTATTCGAGGAAAGCTACTGGCTGGACAAGCCCGCGTTCGAAGTCCAAATGCCGGCAACCTCCTAGGAGTCTGCCGGGTTTGTCCGACGGAGTCCTAAAAGCCACGATCCGCACCTATGAAACCACCGGCCAAACGCGAACTCCGCAATCCCTACTACCTGTTGCGCACTCCGGACGAACTGGGCAGCTACCTCAAGCGCAACAACTACAAACTGATCATGTCGGAACGAGAACCTCTCTCGCGGTTCCTGGCTCCGATCAAAACAAAGGACGAAGGCAAGAGCGGGGTCCTGGAGTACGACCTGGAAAACGTTCCGATGGACACCATCGAACGAATGGAGACCGTGCCCGAAAGCGTCCGCGCGGCCTTTGAAGAGGCCGCGGCGGCTTTTTACAGCCGTTGCGACGAACCCGAAGGCAAGGTGTCCGAACACGAGCGGCGGCTCCGCCGGGGGTTTCGCCTGCCCGATCCCGACATCGAACCGGACGCCTACTGGCTCTACGGACCGCGGGAGAACCGCAGGTTGCTCATCCTCTGGGGTTGCGAGTTCCAGAAGGGACGCTCCCTCCCCTTGAAAAGCATTCCCGAGCACGACGGGCCGGGCGTTCTCGAAAAATTGAAGGAACGCTCCATGCCGTGGCAGGCCTGTCAAAAGGAAATGCTCGGGCTGCTCAAAGAGAAGCCGGTGGCCCTCAGTCGTTTCATCGCAACGCCGGTACACGACGACGACGGGAATTTGTCGGCTGTTGAACACGAGGGCGAAGAAATCCCCCTGCGCTCGCTGAAGCGCCTCAAGCGCCTTCCCCTCGGCGGGCGGCGCTGGCTTCTGCTGCGCGGCGAGGCACGCGCTTTTCAAGCAGCCGCCGCGGCGTTCTACGAGGAGGCGCACCCGGATGCGGAAGGCCTGAGCGACTACGAGAAGGCCTTG
>SLOW01000130.1 GCA_007132315.1 Opitutales bacterium | reverse complement strand
GACTTGGTGCGCAGATTGGATTCAACGATGTGACCTTTCAGACCGGCGGCGCCCAGGGCGGGGTGATCGAAAAGTGCCAGGGGCTGCGGGAGGCGTTTGACCGATATGGCTACACCGCGCTTCTGCGCGAATGCGGCATGACGGTCAGTGCCTGGGTATCGGAACTGAACTCCTGCAGTCCGGACGAGTTTGGCCCTTTCCATTCCGGCAACGACAAACTCTTCGCCGCGCTTCGCGAGCGTTATCGGAGAGGACTGGGGGAGATTTTCCCCGAGTTGGACCATATTGTGCTCAAGGTGACCGAAAGCAAGTTCTGGGTGGCCCAGGACGATGACCTGCTCGTGCGGCTCGTGGATACCGTTCACGGGGTTTGTCAGGAATTCGGCAAAAAGGTCATCCTGAACACCTTCGTCTGGCATCCCGAACAGCTCGACGGCATCGTGGCGGCCATCCGGAGGATTCACCCCGACATCCTTCTTCAAATCAAGTGTGTGCCGCAAGACTGGAGTCCGGGCAACATTCACCATCCTCTGATTGGCGCCTGTCCGGACCGTGCCCAAATTGTGGAAGTGGATATCTTCGGTGAAAACGCGGGAATGCATTACGTCGCGAATTGCAGGCTGACCGAGTTAACGCGGCAGTTTGAGTATTGGACAGCCAAGGGGGTGCAGGGAGTCCAGGCCCGGGTTGCCCGCTTTATCAGCGGGAGTTGCGGCGACCCTGATCCGACCCGAACGCGCTACGATACGATTCTGGGTTCCGCGCAGGAGGCGAACCTGTGGTTCCTCGGCGCCGCCGCCAGCGGCCGATCCGCCGACCCCGAAGAGGCGTTGCGGCGATTCACCGCCTGCCGCTTCGGGGAGAATGTTTCCAAAGAGATGGCAGGCATTCTCCGTTCCACCGGCGAAGTCGTGCGGGAGGCGCAATGTGTGGGCCCCTTCACCTTCGGCCGCCAACATCCGCTCAAAGGCATTACCCGCGGGTATCCGACTGTGCCCGCCGCTCAGGGCAACGCCCTGGTTTCGGAAACGGGCGAGCTGCTGACCCGGGAACAGGCCAACGCCCTCCATGGGGGAGACTGGATGTCCCGTCCGCGCTTCGCGGAACGCTACGGGGACAAGGATGACATGATCAACCGAAACCCTTTTCATCTGAACTGGGCGGCCTTCCGCTGGGACCCCGGCTATCTTCCTTTATATCACAAGACGCGAAAAGGGGATCCTAAGGTTGTGCGCGACAAAGAAAAAACCTACCAAGAGGCCCTAACCCTGGCAGACGCGAGTATCGACGGGTTGATCGCACTGAAAGGGCGCTTGGCGGAAGATGCGTATGAATTTTACAAATGGAAGTTGGCAGAGAACCGATATTATCTTATCGTCCGCTCCGAATTGGCCCTGGCCTGGCTGAAATCCGAACGGCGGCTCTACTGCGATTCGGATACCGAACGTCACACCCTGCTTTCGGAGATCGAGGGTCATTTAACGCGAATCGAAACCTGTCACGATGAACACGGTCATGAAACCTACGAAGGCACCTGGATGGGGAAAGAACGCCGCTTCCAGCGTGGTTCCTACTTCGACACCCCGGGGCTGTTGGCCGAATTCCGGAGATTCTGGGAAATGAAATCCCGCGGGTACGAAATCTAAAACCATGCAAACTACACAAACACAAATCGAATCTCCTTCCCTGCCACAGATCCCCGATTATTGCGTCGACATTCGCGACCACGGGGCGGTTTCCGATGGCCAAACCTTGAACACCGCCGCAATCGCCGCCGCGATTGCCGCCTGCGCCGGAGCCGGGGGCGGCCGGGTGCTGGTGCCGGCGGGCGTGTGGCTGACGGGGCCGATCCACTGGCGCAGCCGCATCGAGTTGCATCTGGCCGAAGGCGCCGAGCTGCGCTTCAGTCAACGTCACGAAGACTATCTGCCGGTGGTGCGCCAGCAGCGCGGCGGCATCGTTTGCATGACCTATTCGCCTTTTTTGTACGCGGTCGACTGCGAGGACATTGCCCTGACCGGACCGGGCCTCTGCAATGGACAGGGGGAGGCCTGGTGGCCCTGGAAAAAAGCCCAGCCGGGAATGAACGAGCTGATCCGGATGTGCGCCGAACGAGTACCGCTGGAGCAGCGTGTCTTCGGCACCCCCGAAGCGGGCGTGCGTACTGATCTCTGTCAGTTTCTGGATTGCCGCCGCGTGCTGATCGAGGACGGCACCTTCATCGACAGTCCCGCCTGGACGATTCATCCGGTGCGCTGTGACGATCTGACCATTCGCAAGGTCACGGTGCGCAATCCCGAGCGTGCGCCGAACACCGACGGCATTGATCCCGATGGCTGTCGGCGGGTGCTGATCGAGCACTGCCACGTTGACACCGGCGACGACGGCATCTGCCTGAAGTCCGGCTGGAACGAGGACGGTTTCGAGTACGGCCGCCCCTGTGAGGACGTGCTGATCCGCCACTGCACGGTGCTGGCCGCGCACGGGGGCTTCGTGATCGGCAGCGAAGTGTCCGGCGGCATTCGCAACATCCATGTCCACGACTGCGTCTTCGAGGGCACCGCCGTCGGCGTGCGTATCAAGAGCAAGCCCGGCCGCGGCGGGTTTATCCGCGGGATTCTAGTCGAGCGTCTACACATGCGCGGCATCCGCCGCGAGGCGATTCTCGTCACCCAGCGCTACAACGGCAACCCGCATGACCGCTCGCCGATTGATCCCGATCTGCCGGTGACGGAAATCGATGATGTGAGCATCCGCGAAATCGACTGTGACGGCTGTGGCTGTTCCATCCGTCTGCACGGGCTCCCCAGCCATCCGCTGCAAGGCATCGAATTGGCGGATCTGAACATCCGCGGTGCCGCCGAGGCCTGCGAGCTTCTGAATGTCGCCGACCTGCGTATGGGCAACTCCGTACTTTCCCTTTCAACAACACTCTCACAATGACCCCTGCGAATCCCCTATGAAAAACGATTATTCTGTGAACACTTTTTTGGGAAGCTCCGGTGGAGCCAATTGCCTTCCCGGCCCCTATCTTCCTTTCGGCATGGCCCGTCCCGGTCCGGACGGTTTTCCGCCCAACAGCACCCACGGATATGCACGCGGCAAGCCCGTGCGCCGCTTCTCCCACACGCACGTGGCCGGAACCGGGGGCGCCTCGCGCTATGGCAATCTGGGCGTCACCCCCTTTGCGGGGCCGCCCCGCCTCACGGAATCCCCGCCCTACGTCGCCGCCAATATTCTGCATCGGCAACACTACACGCCCACGGCGGAGGAAGGATGCCTGGGCTACTACCGGGCCGATTTCGCGGAGGCGGGTTTCACGGCGGAACTCACCGCGGCGCACCATGGAGCCGTACACCGCTACCGCTTCACCGACGGTCAGCCCGCCTGGCTGCTGCTGGATGCCGGGGCGGTGCTGGACACGGGCCTGGCCACACCCGGCGCGACCCGGCTCTGTGAAGAATGGGATGCGGCAGGCACCTGCGTGGGCGGATTTCTCGACCGCGTTTCCTCCACGGAGTTTGTCGGGCGCGGCGATTTCAGGGCTGGGTGGGGACAGGCCAAACCTTACTCGCTGTATTTCGTGGTCCGCTTTTCCTGTCCGGTGGCCGAAACCGTGTGCCGTCACATCCGTTTCCACGGGGATTTCCGCGACGGATGCACTCTGAATTATCCCGATCTCCGCATCGCCCT
>SLOW01000069.1 GCA_007132315.1 Opitutales bacterium | reverse complement strand
GGATGGCCCGTCACTGGGTGACACACCAGGCACTGAGCACCAAACAACTGGACCGCTATGGGTTTATCCTGCCTTGGAAGGTCGCGGGAGCACTCAAATGACTCCCGCGCGGGGCCGATCTTTTTTTTCAACGTGATTTGCAAAACTTGACTCAACTACAACAGCTTTCAGTGTTTTAGGATTCTGGCGGGCGCGGGCGGAACTGGGCGCTGGGCCTTGAGCGGGGAGAATCGCCGTTTGCAAATCCGTTGAATTACTTGATTGAATCAGCGGAGAAGTAGATGTTTGTGTCTTCCTTTCCGGTAAACAACCGACGAATTATGTCCGACGAAAAGAAACAGGATCTCACCAAAGACGAAGAGCAGAAGTCCGCCGAATCGGCTTCCGCCGAGGAGGTGTCCACGGGTTCGGCCGCGGCTGAAGAGTCCGATGCGGCGGAGCCGGAGGAGCCGTCCGAGCCCTCGCTGGAGGAGCGGCTCGAAGCGGCGCGTGGCGAGAGCCAGGCGAATTACGACCGGTATGTGCGGGCGGTGGCGGAGATGGAAAACTACCGCCGGCGCGCGCTTCGGGACAAGGAGGAGGCGCGCAAATACGCGGTATCCAGTTTGACGGAGTCGTTGCTGCCGGTGCTGGACAACCTCGGCCACGGGCTGAAGGCCGCCGCCGAGCATTCGGAGGCGCAGGGGTTCGTGCAGGGGTTTGAGATGGTTTATCAGCAGCTCAAATCCATTCTGCGCGAGCACGGCGTCGAGGAGATTCATCCGGAGGGCGAGGCGTTCGACCCGCACCGGCACGAATCCACCGGCTACGTGCCGCACGAGGAGATTCCCGAGGGGAATGTGGTGCATGTGACGCGCCGGGGGTACGCCCTGAACGATCGGCTGCTGCGACCGGCCATGGTGCTGCTTTCCAGCGGTCCGTCGCGGGCCGAGACTTCTTCCGGCGAAAACGGTCGGGGGGAGGACGGTGAAACGTCTTCTTCGGAAAAGTGAACGCGGTTGCGGATAGATCATGAGTAAAGCGGATTACTACGAGATTCTGGGCGTGTCCCGGGATGCCTCCGACGACGAGATTAAGAAAGCCTATCGGAAACGGGCGGTGCAGTATCACCCGGACAAGAACCCCGGGGACAAGGAGTCGGAGAACAAATTCAAGGAGGCTTCGGAGGCTTACGAGGTGCTGAAGGACCCGGACAAGCGGGCCGCCTACGATCGTTACGGGCACGCCGCCTTTGAAGCGGCCGGCGCGCGCGGCGGCGGCGGTGGTGGTTTCCACGATCCGTTCGATATTTTCCGCGAGGTTTTCGGCGGCGGCGGTGGCGGCGGCGCCGGGGGAATTTTCGAGGAGTTTTTTGGCGGCGGCGGCGGCGGTGGCGGAGGACCCCGCCGCGGTGGAGACCTGCGTTACGACCTGGAACTGACATTGGAGGAAGCCGTCACCGGAGTGGAGAAGGAGATCCGGTACCGCCGGCCGGTGGCGTGCGAATCCTGCAAAGGTACCGGCGCCGAGCCCGGGTCGAAAACCACGGTGTGCCCGACCTGCGCCGGCCGCGGCCAGGTCACGACCTCGCGCGGATTTTTCAGCATCCGCCAGGTGTGTCCGGATTGTGAAGGCGAGGGGCGCAAGGTGGAAAAGGTTTGCCGCGATTGCCGGGGTGAAGGCCGGACGGTGACGAACAGTACCGTGAAGCTGCGGATTCCCGCCGGCGTGGACGACGGCTCCAAGTTGCGGTCGGCGGGCAACGGCGAGGTCGGGGCGAAGGGCGGTCCGGCGGGGGATCTGTACGTGGTGATCCACGTCAAATCCCACGACGTGTTCGAACGCCGCGGCGACGATCTGTACTGCGAGGTGCCCATCAAGTTCACCCTGGCCGCTCTCGGCGGAAACATCGAAGTGCGCACGCTGACGGGCAAAGGCAACCTCAAGATTCCGGCCGGCACCCAATCGGGGACGGTCTTCCGGCTGCGCAAGAAGGGCATGCCGAATTTGCGCACGGGTCATTTCGGCGACCAACTTGTGCGGATTCATGTCGAGGTGCCGACGTCGCTCAACGCCGAGCAGCGGCGGCTGCTGGAGGAGTTCGCGGTGGCCAGCGGCGATGCGAAGGAGCCGGCCGGGCCGGCCGGCAAGGGGTTTTTCGACAAGGCCAAGAAGTTTTTCGAGTGAGTGACGGATCTGTCCAAGTTAGCCGGTCGGATCCCAACGAAAACCCATGCTGACTCTCCTCGAAGTTCTGCGGCGCACGGCCGATTACCTGGGGAGCAAGGGGGTGGAATCCCCGCGGCTGGAGGCGGAGTGGTTATTGGCGAGTGTGCTGGGGCTCAAGAGGCTCGATTTGTACTTGCAGTTCGAGCGGCCGCTGGGCGAAGGCGAGCTCGACGCGCTGCGGCCGCTGGTGCGGCGCCGGGCGGGGCGGGAACCGTTACAATACGTGCTCGGGGAAACCGAGTTCTGCGGGCTGACGCTCAAGACCGACCGGCGGGCGTTGATTCCGCGGCCGGAGACGGAGCGGCTGGCGGAGTTGGTCGGGCGGCGGGTGAACGGGCCTCCCGGCCGTATTCTCGATTTGGGGACCGGCACCGGAGCTCTGGCGTTCGCGTTGCTTCACACGTGGCCGGAGGCTGTGGCGGTGGCGGTGGACCGGAGTGACGAGGCGCTGTCGCTGGCGCGCGAAAACGCGGTCGCCCTGGGGTTGGTCGAGCGGGTGAAGCTGGTGTGTTCGGATTGGTACGCCGGTCTGGCGGGGGAAGAGCCGTTCGATCTGATTGTCGCCAATCCCCCGTACCTGACCGCCGAAGAGTGGCGGACGGCCGAACCGGAGGTAAGGGAGTACGAACCGCGCGAAGCGCTGGAGGCGGAGCGGTCGGGGCTGGCCGCCCTCGAAGCGGTGGTCGCCGGAGCCGGTCCGTTCCTGCGGGCGGGAGGGCTCGTCGCGCTGGAAACGGGAGTCGAACACTGCGAACCTCTGGCGGACCACGCCGCGCGGCACGGGTTCGGGGCGGTTGAGGCGGAGACGGATTACCACGAGCGGGATCGTTATTTGTTTTTGAGGATTACTGAATGCTGATTCCTGATTGGTGATTGCGGATGGGGGATGGCGGTCGTGTCGCTTGTCTCGGTTAAGGTGGTGGATCGAAGTAGCTTAACCGAACCGCATCGGCACGTGCGCTGGGGGCCATGGCCGAGCGGGTTCCGGAGGGGAACCGATGTCACGTTTGTTTCGCGACGACACTTTCCGGGGTGACGCCTTCCCGGCGGCGGCGCGGAAGCACCGCCCTCGTGTGCCGGGCATGAGCATGAACTATTCATATGAAAAGAAATGATCGGGAAGAGTGGCAACAACCGCAGCGCGCATGACGCGGTGCGAGAAGCGCAAAGCTACATCCAAGCCGGAAAGACGTGGGTGGTGGACATCGACCTGAAGAACTTCTTCGACGAGGTCGATCATTTCCGGCTTCACCTCCGCCTATGAGAAGGATACTTATTGCATCGAATTTCCATCGCAGGACGCTAGTATTCCGTGGGACGGCGATCCAAGTCTCTTGCGTCAGCCTGAAAACCGCTGCAGCTCCGGCCGTAAAGAGACGGCGGAAAGGGGATAAGGGGCGAATGAAATGGCACACCCGATAGGAGTCGAACCTATAACCTCCTGATCCGTAGTCAGGTGCTCTATCCAATTGAGCTACGGGTGCTC
>SLOW01000286.1 GCA_007132315.1 Opitutales bacterium | reverse complement strand
TGGATCATCCGCATACCGCGTTGGCCGCGACCGAAGGGCTTCTCCTTCCCTACGAGGATTGGGTGTCAGGCGAATTCCTGGCGGACCAGGCCGCAAACTCCGTCGGGCGCTCCCATCCGAGTTACCGTTTCAAGGACCGGCAATGGACGCTTGCAACCGATGCAGCCGCCCCGATCGCGACCTGGAGGCCCGATTTAATCGAACGTTACGCTCTGAAACTTCCCGAAAATTGGGATGATCTGCTCGCTCTCGCAAAAGGGGGATTTGTCACGGTCTCGGCGTTTCCGATCGATATCCTGATGCACGCCTATATGTTCAGCGAAGCCGTGGGTGGCCGCGTTTTCGACGGGGAACAGGTGGCCGAGGAGGATGCGTTATCTCAGGCTCTCGAGGCTTTGCGGGAATTGGTTTCCCATTGCGATCCGGCCTGCCTGGAGCGCAACCCGATCCGCACCGCCGAATGGATGTCGACTGCCGACGACGATCCACGGGCCGCCTATTGTCCGTTCGCTTACGGCTATTCGAATTACTCAAGACCGCGTTACACCAAGCATCCGTTGCAGGCGGGGGGATTGATTACCTATGGGAACTCCCCCCTTCGCTCCACCTTGGGTGGAGCCGGACTTGCCGTATCCGCGATGACGAAGCACCCACGGACCGCGATGGATTATGCCGCCTTCTCCGCAAGTCCGGAAATCCAAAAAGGAATCTATTTTGAAGCGGGCGGCCAGCCGGGTCACCGTAGCGCCTGGACGGATTCATTGGTGAATACGGCCAGCATGAACTTCTTCCGGGAAACCCTCCCGACTCTTGATGTCGCTCTCTTGCGTCCGCAGTTTCCGGGATACATGGCCTTTCAGGACGCCGGGACTCAGATCGCGCACGCATGCGTAGCCGGACACACGAGACCGTCCGACACCGCGCGCGAATTGAATCGTTTGTTTCAAAAATGCCTGACGGGCAATACCTGACTTCCCACTCATGTTCACAAATATCTATTTTGAAGAGTACGAAATCGGACATGTCCGCCAAACCGGCGGACGAACCATTACCGAAACCGACATCGTCATGCACGCCGGACAGACCGGTGACTTTTATCCGCATCACATGGATGCGGAATGGTGCAAGACCCAGGAGTTCCACCAGAGAATCGCCCACGGCACACTGATATTCAGCGTCGCCATCGGAATGACAGCCGGTGCGATCAACGCCGAAGCCTTTTCCTACGGTTACGATCGCCTTCGCTTTATCAAGCCGGTCTTTATTGGTGATACCATCCGAGTCCGGGTGGCGGTCAAGGAGAAGCGTCCGCATAAGCGACCCGCGCAAGGAGTGGTCAGCGAACTGGTCGAGGTCTTCAATCAGAGAGATGAAATCGTCCTCGCCTGTGAACACCTCCTGCTGGTCAACCGGCGCGAACCGGAGTCCAGCCCCGAACTTCAAACCTGAACCGACACAATCTCACTCGCTCCCTCGTTATGGTAAATGCTTCAGACTCCTCCGACAAACCGCTGCACGGCCTGCTCGTTCTCGATTTTTCCCAATTTCTGGCCGGGCCCGCCGCCGCGATGCGACTGGCCGACCTAGGTGCGCGGGTGATTAAAATCGAGCGGCCCCGAGGCGGGGACATCTGCCGCCAGCTCTATATCTCGAATCTGGGGGTCGAAGGAGATAGCACCCTATTTCATTCCATCAATCGCAATAAAGAAGGTTTCGCAGCCGACCTCAAAGACGCCGATGATTTGGCGAAAGTGCGGAAATTGATTGAAAGTGCCGATGTCCTGATCGAAAACTTTCGCCCTGGAGTCATGCGAAAGCTCGGCCTTGATTACGATACCGTGGCGCGCATCAATCCGCGCCTGATCTTCGGCACCGTGACCGGTTATGGACCGGACGGCCCCTGGGCGGCCAAACCCGGCCAGGATCTCCTCGCCCAGTCGATATCGGGACTTTGCTGGCTTTCAGGCAACATGGACGATCCGCCCGTCCCGGTGGGTCTCGCCGTCGCCGACCTTGCCGCCAGCGCACACCTGGTCGAGGGAATCCTCGCCTGTCTGGTTCGACGCGGCATATCCGGAAGAGGAGCACGCGTGGAGGTGAGCCTGCTGGAGTCGATCCTCGACCTGCAGTTCGAAGTCATCACCACCCATTTGAACGATGGGGAACAACCCGCCCGCCGGAGCGCGGTGAATAACGGCCACGCCTATCTCGGAGCGCCTTATGGCATCTACGCCACCGCCGACGGGCATCTCGCCTTGGCCATGGGCGCAGTGACTCATTTGGGGAAACTGCTCGATTGCCCCCCGCTGGAATCGTTTACCGAACCCAAGAGTTGGTTCACCCGCCGTGATGAGATCAAGGGGATCCTGCGCAATCATCTAAAGAGCAAAACAACTACCGAATGGCTGGCGGTCCTCGAACCGGCCGACATTTGGTGCGCGGAGGTCATGAATTGGAAAGTATTGCGGGCAACCGAGGGTTATCGCGCGCTTGACATGGAACAGGAAATCTTGTGTTCTGGTGGAACGCCGTTGAAAACGCTTCGCTGTCCCATTCGGATCGACGGCAACATTTATAAATCCACCCGAGGCGCACCCTCCATCGGACAACACAACCAATCCGTAGAGAAAGAGTTTCACTTGTGAAGAATCCCAATCCGGATCCAGTCAAACATAAGGAGATTCCTGTTTGGAACGCCGAAGACTGGTATTACGAGGATATCCAGATTGGCCGAAGGATTCGTTCAATACGCCGCACGCTGGGTGAGGGGGAATCGATGCAATTCAACGCCTTGGTCCTCGATATGCATCCGTATGTGGCCGACGAAATCTTCGCCCGCGAAGATGGCCTCTTCGGCAGGCGACTGATCGCCGGAGCGATGGTGTTCAGTGTCGGGCTCGGCCTGGTCGCCACCAATTGCGTGAACGCCTTCAGTTATGGCTACGACAAGCTTCGATTTATCAAACCTGTCTTCATCGGCGACACGGTCTACACCATCAAAACCGACTTGGAGAAATCTCCCAAATATAAGGAAATGGGACTCTATCGCGCCAGCTACGAGATCTTTAAGAATGAAGGCGATCTGGCCCTATATTGTGAACACCTTCAGACCGTCAAGTATCGCAACCCGGCGGCCTTTGAAGCTGAAGTACCTGACAAAGAAACCTGAACCCTGGATATTACGATGAAGCGTTACGGAAGTGTAATCGGTCTTAAACCGGAAAAAATCGAAGAATACAAACGTCTCCACGCCGCGGTCTGGCCGGAGGTCCTGCAGATGATCGACAAGTGCAACATCCGCAACTACTCGATCTATTTGCGAAAACTTCCCGACGGAAATTACTACCTGTTTAGTTATTTTGAATACACTGGGAACGACTTCGAGGCAGACGCGGCCAAGATGGCGGCCGATCCCAAAACCCTGGAATGGTGGGAAGTATGCAAGCCATGCCAGACCCCCCTCCCCGATCGCTTACCTGGCGAATGGTGGGCGGAAATGGAAGAAGTTTTTCACTCTGACTGACTATGATCGATACTCACCAACATCTCCTCTACCCGGGTCGTTTCCAGTATCCTTGGACGGAAAATCTGTCTCCTCTGCAAGGTAATTTCCGTCTGGACGAATACCGCAACGCCTCCGCCGGCCTCGATATCGAGGGAACCTTATTTATGGAGGTCGACGTCGACCGGGCCCAGTCGATTGATGAGGCCCGGTTCTTTTCTCGAATGGCCGAGAATCCGGCCAACAAGCTACTCGGGGTGATCGCCTCCGCCCGTCCGGAAAATGACGATTTCGAAACGCACCTGGATACAATCCATCACCCTGCGGTGAAAGGAATCCGACGGGTTCTCCACACCCAGCCGGATGAGCTTTCCCGTTTACCGAGTTTCCGGCAAAACATCGCCCGGCTCGCCGCGCGCGGCCTAACCTTCGACCTTTGCGTGCTTCCCGCACAGCTTACAATCGCCGCGGAATTGGTCGATTCCTGCCCGAATGTTTCGTTCATTCTCGACCATTGCGGCGTGCCCGACATCGCAGGGGAAGCACGCGATCCATGGCACGATTCGCTTCGGGATATCTCGAGCCGTCCCAATGTTATCTGTAAAGTCTCGGGGCTGCCTGCATATTCTCCTCCGGATGCGGTTACAACCGAAACGATCCGCCCGTGGGTCGAACATGCGGTGGATTGTTTTGGCTGGGACCGCCTCGTCTGGGGAGGCGACTGGCCTGTTTGCAATTTGACCGCCTCACTGAACCAATGGGTCAAGGTCACTCATGAAATATTCGCGGAGGAGAGCGCGGAGAACCGGGATAAAATCTATGCTCGGAACGCCCGGCGTATTTACTCTTTGGACCCAACATCCTGAATCGTATTCCGACAAAACCTTCGCTTCTCACCATGCCCGGTCAATTACAAGGAATCTTTGTACCGAACATCGTCCCCTACGATGACCAGGGACGGATCAACGAAGAGGAACTTCGCCGCATCATCCGTTGGCTTGGCGACAAAGGGGTTACCGGATTCTATCCGAACGGCAGCATGGGCGAGTTCATTCGCCTGTCTTACGAGGAACGCAAGCGGGTCCTCAAAATCGTCACCGAAGAAGCGGGAGGCCGGCCGATCCTTGCAGGGGCGGCGGAACCAAACGTCGACCTCGTTCTAGAAATGTGCCGCTACTGCGCCGGCCTCGGATGTCGAGCGGTATCCATCACCGGTCCTTATTACTACAAACTGACCCAGGAGAGCATCGAAACCTATTTCCGAGAACTGGCCGCGAAATCTCCGATTGATATTGTCATCTACAATATTCCTGCCTTCGCCAACGAGATCAGCGTTCCCGTCCTCAAACGCCTGGCGCTCGATTGCCCGCGAATCATCGGTACGAAGGACACCTCGCGGGACATGCCTCGCTTTCAACAAGTCCTGCATGAGATCAAACCGCAACGTCCCGATTTTTCAGTGCTCATCGGGTGGGAGGAACTCCTCTGCGCCTCCCTCTTCATGGGCGGCGACGGCGGCACGCTCTCCAGCGCGGGAATCGTCCCGGAGGTCATCATGAAAATTTATCACGAAACCGTCGGCGGAAACTGGGACTCAGCCAGGCACGTGCAGTTTAAACTGCTCGATCTCTTTTCCTTGATGGTCAACGCCCCGAATTTCCCCGAAGGTTTTCGGGCCGGATATCAGCTCAGGGGGTTCGACACCGGGCGAGCCCGGTTCCCGCTCGCCCCGGCGGAATTGGAATTGATGGACGTTGTTCGCTCCCGCATCGCCTGCGTCTTAACAGAATGCGGATTTCCCGAAGCCGCGAAACATTGCACCGTCCACTCCGCTGAAGGAGACCCGAAATTTTCTGACGCATGGCGCGCCCGTGTCGAATCAATCGTTCGCGATGTTGTCCATAGCCGCCTTCCCAAGTAGTGAAAACAGCCAGCATAGCGCTCGTCGAAGTGCCATTCTTCTCCATCACTATGATGGTGACCGAGTTGATGCTTAAAGCCGCGGACGTCACCTTGCTCGGCCTCGAGCCGATCGGGGACGAACGTGTGCTCATCCGATTACAAGGAAGCGGACCGGCCGATCTGAATTCAGCCATTGCGGTCGGCGTCAGCGAGGCTCAACGGATGGGGGTCGAACCCGTCGCGACGCTCCTCCCCTCTCTCGCCCCCGGGATCGATCAATTAAACTCAGGCCCAGTGACCATCAACGCTCTTTACGGGGGACGCGACGAAATTCGCCCCGATCCTTCACCTATGAAAACAAACAACAAAGCAATCGGCATCCTTGAAACCCAGGGCCTCGCCGCCATCCTCGAAGCCACCGACACCATGCTCAAAACCGCCGATGTCCGCCTCATCGGCAAAGAAAAGATCGGGGCGGCCTACGTCACCATCATCATCGAGGGAGACGTGGCGGCGGTCAAAGCCGCGATCGACGCCGGCGCGCAGGCGGTCAGCACACTCGGCAAACTGATCGCCGCCCACGTTATCGCCCGCCCTCACGACGACATGGCCCGGATCATGCCGAAGATGTAAACTCCTTCACGAGTTCACTCTATGCGAACCCAACCCAATCTCGTTCCCCCGCTATGAATGATAACGACCCAATCCGTCGGGTTAGTCCTTATCCTTAAAAATTTTGCCTCCTCAGAAAAATTCGTGGGTAGTTCCCGGTTCGGGAAGGTCCCCCATATTGTGACATAGGGCGGCCTCAAGGGCAGGTCACGACACGTGCGTTCGGCACCAACGAACCTCTTTGTGGGTCGGATTGCACCATTGTCGCATTCATTTCTAAAACAGTCGACTTGAACTCGTGGGGACGCAATGTATTATTCATCGAAAAAGATCGACCTATGTTCTTCTGCATACCGCAGCATTTGTTCAGCGATATCCGGATACTCATCGATGACATTTATTTTTTCATAGGGGTCATGCACCATATCGAATGGCGCTGTGTCGATCATAACCTAACGGTTTGTACCGGGCTCTCCGTCCCTGCCACCCCAAACCACACTGAGATACTCGTGCGGCAGCATCAATTTCCATTTTCCATCTCCACTGATCAACCCCTGGAATTGATCTATCCTGGTGATTGAATAGCAGTCATGAGGATTTACCGCTCCATCAGAACCAAGAATGAGACCCCGGATTTTTCCCCGTCGATTTCATAATCGGATAATTCCGCTCCAGTCAGCTTAGCAATACTGGACATAAAATCAATCGAGGATAACATGTTGTGGTTATCCTTTGTCTGCGACACTTCGTCCGACCCCCTCCTGATTATGAGCGGTTAAGGATTGACAGCCTCGACATCCGGCAAAGTTAATAGGCCGCGGGGACGGCATCAGTTTCACAGGTGCACCTGATTGTAAAACTAGAATTGATTAATTATGAAGAATCAACACCAAGCATTGCTAACCTTGATACTGGCAACGGCAATTTTTACGCTAAACACGTCTGCATGGAGCGAGTGGACCGTTGTTGACCGGGAAAATGATGCACTACCGGGACGGATCATAGAGATTGATCACGATGGGACGAGGGTGGCGGGCTTTGTGTACGGCCCGCAAGAAGAAGGGCAGATAAAACCCTACTTGAGCGTGTACGACGAAGAAGGGCACCGGCTAACAAATCCCGGCATCGATTCGGACGGCGAAACACGCGGACGCTTTCCGCACCACCGCGGGATTTTCATCGGTTGGAATCAGGTTCAGAGCGATCTGGGTTCCGACGATCTCTGGCACCTCCGAGGCGATGAACGCATGGAACTTATTTCCATTGAGCGGAAGGAGGCGACCTCCGACGGAGCACGACTCGATCTGCTTATTCACTGGCTCTCATCCGACCGTGACGACGAAAGTAACGGTTTGCTGGTCGCCGAACGGCGTACTATTGAAGTGACCCGGATGAGAGGGAGAACGGTTGTGGATCATCGATCCGAAATGACAGCGAAACGGGATTTGAAACTGCATGGAGACTTGCAGCACGCCGGTTTACATTTTCGAGCCGATGCGGAAGTCGATGAAGTTCGGGGAGATACCAAGTACCTATGGTCACCCGCTCACCTCTCGCCGGGAGGTGGCCGGATCGTTTCGGACGAACTCAATTGGGTCAACTTCCGGTATCCTTTACACGGAAACTGGTACTCAGTAACCCAGCTGAACCGGCCGGAGAACCGGTCGACAGAATTATCCTGGCGCGATTACGGCCGGTTTGGCTTTTTCTTCACGGATGAACTCAGCGAGGGTGAGGTCAGGACAATGACCGGCCGTTTCTTGATCGAAAGGATGGAAGAGAAGGCCGACGACAAGGCGGCAATCCGCCGTCAAGCGGACCAGGAGCACAGCGCCTATTTAGGCCAATGAACCCGTCACGGTTTCAGCATGGAGGCTAAGGCCGCTTCGCGGGTGGTTCGGTGTCGGCCACGGCAGGGCCGGCCCCAGCGGCGAGCATGGTGCCCAGAAGACGGCGGCGTGGAATGATTTTTGCCTTCATTCTTGAATGTGGAGTTCGGCAATGGCGATCGACCATTCCCCCGCGGCCGAGTAGAGTAAATACAACCGTCCGTCTTCTTCGTAGATCGCGGGATCGCGCAACTGGTGAACGAAAGGGTGGATCGCACCGAACTGCGAACATTCGATCGGCTGGTCGACGCCCTCGTAGTCCTTCTCGGGCTTTAGAACCGTCTGAGGCTCGGTAAATTTCCAGTCCTCCCAGTCGTCATCAAGATTTTCGATCCGCGAGACCATCATGTGCTCGGGCTCGTCCCCGCCGCGTGAGAAGAACACGTAGAGCATGCCGTCGTGCTCCCACAACGCCATGTGGCGCACGCGAGGTAGAATGCGCCGCCCCTGTTCAAATCCGCTTAACGGATCCCGCGAGCGGTACATCACACCTCCGTCGTTCATGTACTTGGCCAGGGCATAATACCAACCGTCTCGCTCGAAGACACGGAAGTAGAACAGGCCCAGAATCTCTTCCAACGGATTGAAGTCCAGGCCGTTATCCGAAACCGCAACATACGACGCCTGGTACTGGTAGTCCGTGCCCGGCATGGGGACGGCATGGTAGTACATGCGGATGCGCCGCTCCTCGTGGTCCACGTGCACATCCGGACTGGCCACGTGATCGCTAGCAGTACCATCGTAGCTGGGTGTCGTCTCCAGCGGCAGCACGCCTCCATGATGGATCTTCCACGGTCCTTCCAGCGCATCGGCGTATGCCAAGTAAATGTAACTCCCGTGATGGTGCGCGAAGTAGAGGTAATACCGGCCCAGCGGATTTTCAATCCAGTCCGGCACCTTGATTAGCGACGGCCCGTTGATGTTGTTTCCCCTGTCGCGCCCGCCCGTGTCGCCCACCATCCCGTGCATTTCGCGATGGATGATCGGGTTGGCCTCGAAACGCTCCACCTCGAAGTGGAAGTCGCTGCCGGGCTCGACGTATTGGAAATTCTCGAGCGACCCAGGCGGTACCGTAGGCAGCGCCCCCACGCAGGTGCCACTGGCAAGTGTCCGCTTAATCAATCGCGACGCGTCACTCCGGGTTGTGTCAGACATAATAAAGCCGTGAAACTGATTTGCAAAGAATGTATAACCGCGAAGAGATGCATCATTCAAGATAAATCGTTACGCGCTGCCTGTTTCTGAAGAAGCCGGAGCTTCCTCGAAAATGTATGGAGGATGTTTTCCCACGAAATTTCCAGCTGAGAAGAAAAAACAAAAATTGGTTTCATGTTATTGATTATCAGTTTGATAATATAATTTATGAGCAACACGCACCCCACCGTCCGCATCCGCTACTTCACCCTTAACGACAAGGATTTTTCCCTCATTGCGCCTCGGATTTCGGCAATTTTCCACGCGAATGCCCGCAATCTTGCGAGGATCCGTTTTGCCGAAGCTTGAAAAAGCCGTCTCAATCCAACGCTTTCAGGAATAGATTGCGAAACTGCACCAGGCTGGAAGCAGGGGCGTATTCATCCGTCTCGTGATTAAATCCGCCGTGGTACTGGAGGCCGATGGGTCCTTCTTTTGCGACACCCGGTAATTGTGCATAATTGATCACCATCTGGCCATTCAACAAGACCGAAAGGCGATCACCAACCATCGTGATTACAAAAGTATTCCACTCGCCAGGCTCTTTGTCGGCCCGGATACGTGGTGTTACGTCGGCGCGGACTTCGGCAGGCATATTGTCGTCCGTACGGTACCCCCAGACTTCCCCCGACCCAATCGGCCAGTTCCAGATATTAACCTGCGCCTTCGACATTCCCCGCAGGTAAATCCCGGAATCAGCATTTGGAAAAGTCTCCGTGACCACGTTACCAGCTTCATCCTTCACATGCCCGCCATCAGGCGCTATCAACGGCCGAGTCTCGACGGTCGGGGTATCGGTGAGACGCCACTCGACGTAGAGGATAAAATCGCCAAAAGCGTCCTTGCTCCAAATATCCCGCTCGCCCGAAACGGTGCTCCTGGGGTCACAATCGATGACGCCATCGACCACACTCCACGACTGCGCGGCGGCCTCGGAAACGCGCCATCCGTCGAGGTTTTCGCCATTGAACAATGTGATCCAGCCGTCCCGCTCCGGCGTATCATCACCGAAGGCGGCCACCGCCGCGGAGGTGGCCGAAATCGCCAAGACAAGGGAGTTAATCCGCGGAACACACCGTGTAAAAAAGAAGCCGTGTCGCTTTTTCATATGTGAATATGGAATATACCCTCAGACATTCAAGTCAAGTTAATCACTTCTCCCGCCTTGATCCGCGGGCGCCGGGTCCGCCGGCGGGGGAATCTCGCCGGGATCAATGTTTGCTTCTTTAAGCGCACTTTTCTCTCTAAATATCAGGGTGAACCCGATCAAAACTGCGAGAGCCATTAACGATGGAACCAGCCAGATCGACCGCCAGTCATACATGCCATTCGCCGTATTGAGATCGACAATCCATCCGGAAATATTGAACCCGATAAACATCCCGACCCCGAGCGTTACAAAAGCGATAAATCCCTGGGCGGCGCCTCGCATCTGGACGGGGGCCTTCTTGTCCACGTAAATCTGTCCGGCAATAAAGAAGAAATCGTAGCAAATGCCATGCAGAACAATTCCCGAATAAAGCATGAAGACGAGGGCCTCGTTGTTCCCAAAGGCAAAAAGCACGTAACGAAGAACCCAGGCCGCCATGCCGATCATCAGCATTTTTTTGACGCCGAGACGCACAAACAAGAACGGCATCACCAGCAGGAAGAGCACCTCGGAGATCTGGCCGAGCGTCATTTTCCCGGCGGGATTCTCCATCCCTGCGTCATTGAGAAACGGATTCGTCCAATTGTAGTAAAACGCCAGCGGAATGCAGATGAGAAGCGAACTGACCACGAAGACCGCGAAAGAACGTTCCTTCATCAATTCAAGGGCGTCCAGCCCGAGCACGTCGCGAGCGGTGACCTTCCTGCCCGCGGCCTTCGGGGGCGTGTGAGGCAGGAAGAAGCAATAAACGCCCAGGAGGATCGCGAACCCGGCGGCAAGCTGAAGGGGGGTGTTGGTCGCCTCGATACTTGACCCGCTGAGCGTGCTGAGCGCGACAATCATCCAGCCGGCGGCAATCCAACCGATCGTGCCCAGAACACGAATCAGGGGAAATTCCTTGCCCGGAACTTTCATCTGGTGAAATGAGAGCGCGTTGACCAGCGCCAGCGTCGGCATATAAAAAATCGTGTGGAGGATCAGAACCCAGAAAAAGAGGCCGGGATCGGTGATCGTGGAGGCCCAGAAAAGGCTCAATCCGCCGAGGATGTGGAATACCCCCAGGACCCGTTCGGTCGCGAAAAAGCGATCGGCGACCATGCCGACAAAAAACGGTGAAATCATTGCCGCGATCGCCGTAGTGCTGTAAGCCCGCCCGACTTCCGCCCCGCTGAAACCGATTTCACTGAGGTAGGTGGCCATGGTCACGAACCAGGCTCCCCAGACGAAGAACTGAAAAAACATCATGACGGAGAGCTGGATGCGAACTGTCGTTTTCATAAGGAATTTTATCGAAATAAAAGATTTTAAAGAGACACCGGCCGGCCGGATTGCACCGATTCTTCTTCGGCTTCACAAATCTCCAGGGTCACAACCCCGTCCTCCGGAGTGACCGTCGAGGAAGCTTTTCCGCAGCGGATCGAATCCAAGAACGATTTAAGCTCCAGAAAAAAAGCGTCGTCGCTTCCACATCGAACATCACGCGGCGCTTGACCTTCTTCGAAAAGCCGAAGCGGAGCCTCCGTTCGGGTGATGTCATAATCGGCAGTAGCACGTTCGAAATTGACCGTGTAAGCCATGCTGAAGCCGAAGCCTGGGGTCATGGCCCACCCTCCCTCGGCATGAATCAAGCCGCCGCCGGGAATGGTATATTGCGTGACGAGGTGATCGATCGCGCCACTGAATTTAGAGTAACCGCTGGAAAAGACGGAAAGCGGTTTGCCAAAACAGTATTGGACGAAGTCGGTATCATGGATGTGCAGATCGAACAAGGCCCCACCAGAGTGTTTCCCGTAAAGGTAGTTGGCTTGCCCCCACCACGGCGGTTCGGCGACGCGCCGGAAGCGGGCAGCCAATACTTTTCCATAACGATTCTCCGCGACCGTCCGCTTCAGCCACGCCCATTCCGGCCAAAAACGAAGGCACATTCCGGGCATGAAGAACGAGGCCGATTCGCTCGCGGCTTTAACCATCGTCCGGGCCTGCTCGGCGCTCCTGGCGATCGGTTTTTCGCAAAGCACATGCTTGCCCGCCTGAAGGGCAGCGATCGTTTGTGCGACGTGGGAACTGGTGGGCGAACAAACATCAACAAGGTCGATGGAAGGATTGGCCAGCATCCGTTCAAAATCACGATAGGCCTCAACACCCGCCATATCCAGACGCACCGGATCCGATGAGCCGATGTTTCCGGTGACGTTTGAAAAATCTCCGTCGAGGTTACGGCCGCTAGGGTTGCAAAGCCCCACGATTTTCGCGCCCTCCAGCCTTTGATAAGCTTTGATATGCGTCGCCGCCACGAAACCGGTACCGACAATCCCGACCCGAACAGGTGACGTGGAGCGGATAACCGCACCCCCACCGCCAACCAGGGGAGCCACGAATTCCCACGCGGTCCGAATATCCTTCGGTCGCTCCTCCCCCGCCTCCCGCTCAATGGCGCAATAGCCGGTAAACCCGACTTCGCTGAGCGTGTCGAAAAAGGATGGCCAGTCGACCTCTCCGGTGCCCACCGGAACCTCCTCGCCCCAGGTGCCGGGCTGACGGGTTTTTTTCGCGTCTTTGATGTGGCATTGTTTCAACCACGGGCTCAGCACGCGCAGCGCGGCGATCGGATCCCCCTTGTCATAGAGCAGCATGTTGGCCGGATCAAAATTGACCCCAACAGCGGCGCGGCCCAGTTCCTTTAAAAAGTGACGGAGGGTTTCGGCCTCCTCCTGTCCTGTTTCGAGGGCGATCTCAATTCCGTTGGCAGCAAAAACATCGGCCACCTCCCGAACTCGTCCAATCAGAATTTCAAAATCAGGATCGCTCGGATCGTGAGGCATGAAACCCGCATGAAAGGTCACCAATTTCAAGCCCAGCGCGGCGGCGATTTCGGCGTTCGCCCGAATGTTCTTCAGGTTCGTCTCCCAGGTGGCATGAGGAGCAATGCCCCCGGTGCGACGGATCGACTCCAGGGAAGAATAATCCTCACCCTCCGTGACGAACATGCCCGAGACGATCTCAATTTCGTTGTCCCTGCAGCGTTCGAGGAAACGATCCCAACCGCGCGGATTCAGTCGCAATGGGTCAAGAGCCAGCTGAACCCGAGGAATTTCGGCTGACCTTACCTGGTTGAAAAGGGCCTCGGCATTGTCAGGTTGCAGCGACCAGCTACAGATTGCGATTCGCTCAAGCAAGGAGGACATGCGAAATTGAATTACGTATTGGTTAGCTTATTAGCAGCTAAGAAAACCGAAAGCTTATGCCCGCCAGCATAACAGGTTCAAGAAGCCATTGCTTTGACATTATCGGAGAGTTTTTTGCTTTTTTCGGCAATATTCGGGCGCCCACTCAGTTCAGCGATTCGCTCCCTGCTTAACAGATGCGACTCCTTCATCCGGGCAAGGGCGCGAATATAGGTCAAATCATCACACTCCATTTGACGGTGTAAAATGTCCACCCCGCGGACCCCAAGCCTCGACGCCTCCTCAATGACATTCTCCCGCGGCGTTCTGAGAAGCCGAGGCCAGAGACAGGACAATTCCGGAAGGCGGAATGGATTGACCCTCAAAGCCCGAGATGCCAGTATCCGGTATGGGAAAAGCCCGCTTGCAGCTTCAAACTCCGAGCCGACGTCTCGGAGGGCCACAAGCCATTTCCTATCAGGCGCTCGGTCGGTATTGCCGCCGAGGTCGATGTGTATGATCAATCAGTTTGTCATCGTATCCGGGCTGTCCGGGTCAGGCAAATCCACGGCCTTGAACGCCCTCGAAGATTTAGGGTTCTATGCCATTGATAATTTGCCGATTCAGTTGCTAGAGAAACTCACCCAGCTCTTTTTGGCCGGCCCTTCCGATATTCAGAAGATCGCCATTGTCATGGATTTGCGAGACAGCGCTTTCGTTAAACACTACCCGGACGCGTTTCGACAAGTGCTACGCGATTTTCCAAAGGCCGAGATTCTGTATATCGAGGCCAGTGACGATGCCCTGACCCGGCGCTTTTCGGAGACACGCCGCAAACATCCGCTTTCAACCCAAAGCGTAGCCGAAGGCATCGTCCGTGAACGCCGGCTTTTACGTGATCTCAAAGACCTCGTCACGACGATCATTGATTCGTCGGATATGACGGTTCATGACCTTAAACAACGCATCAACGATCAGTTTTCCGGAACCAGTCCCGCGGGAATGCAAATCCAAATCACCTCCTTTGGGTTTAAATACGGCATTCCACCTAACTGTGACTTATTGTTCGATGTTCGCTTTTTGCATAACCCGCACTTCGTCTCTGAATTGCGTGATTTAACCGGCCTCGATAAGCCCATTCAGAACTACATTCTCAGTGATTCGCGCACCGCTGCCTTTGTAGATAAAACCACCGAGTATTTGCGGTTTTTGATCCCCGAATATGCCAATGAGGGAAAGAGCTACCTTTCCATCGGGATTGGTTGCACGGGCGGTAAACATCGCTCGGTCTTTCTCACCGAAGCGCTGGCCGAACGGCTGCAGGACCAGCCCCATCGCGTCACCGCCCACCATCAACATTTGCGTTTTTACTCTGCAAAAGGCTAGATCGAATGGCATTCGGTCAAGGCCGATCGACGGGGTGGACGGCGTCCGTTTGAAATCACAATAGGTCTCAACACCGGTCATATCCGGGCGCACCGAATCCGATGGGCAGATGTTTCCGGTGACGCGTGAAAATAATCCTGCGAGTCTTGCGTAAGATTTCAGAAACTAGGAACTAACAAGGGCGCGGTGCGATTGGATTTTCGCTTTATAACGGCGAACACTGATGTTACGCGGAGTGCCGAAAACATCAAAACTTAGTCCGATAAAGTCAAGGACACGATGCGTTGCATCTGTCATACTGTCAAAATGCGTCAGGTCTTGAATCTCGAATTCGCCCAGCGCGAACATATTCCGACCACAATTTACACCTCCTCGGACCAGGCTTGCGCCCGGGTCGCGGACGCTATCTGCGAACTGATCACGGCACGAAAAGCCGCCGGAAAGCCGGCCGTCCTTGGCCTGGCCACCGGATCCACTCCCGTCCGGCTTTATCGGGAATTGATCCGGCGCCATCGCGAAGAAGGCCTCTCGTTCGCAAACGTCATCATCTTCAATCTCGACGAATATTACGGGCTCATCCCCGAGCATCCGCAAAGCTACCGGCGCTTCATGCAGGAGCAGCTTTTCAATCTGGTCGATTTGAAACCGGAAAACTGCCACCTGCCCGACGGCGACGTACCTCGTGAAGACGTGCTCGCTTCCTGCCACGCCTATGAAGAAGCAATCACCGAAGCCGGCGGAATCGACATCCAGATCCTCGGAATAGGACGAACTGGACACATCGGTTTTAACGAACCCGGCTCCACGCCGGATTCACGCACCCGGCTGATAACTCTCGATAGCCTGACGCGAAGGGATGCGGCCCGGGATTTCCTCGGAGAGAAAAATGTTCCCCGCCACGCGATCACTATGGGTGTCGCCACAATCCTCAACGCCCGCAAGATTTTTCTTCTCGCCTGGGGCGAAGCGAAAGCTGAAGTCATCGCCCAAGCGGTCGAGGGGCAGCAAACAGAGGCGATCCCGGCCAGCTTCCTGCAGAAACATCCAGACTGCGTCTTTTGTATCGACGAAGCCGCCGCGAGCCATTTGACACGCGTTCGTCACCCCTGGCTGGTCGGCATGGTCGAGTGGAGCCCGGCCATGATTCGGAAAGCCGTACTCTGGCTTTCCCGCAAAACTGGAAAACCTCTGCTGAAACTGATCGAAGAGGATTATTCGGAAAATGGTATGGCCGATCTGTTGACCGAAAAAGGTTCCGCTTACGAACTTAATATCGAGATGTTCAATACCGCTCAGCACACCATCACGGGATGGCCAGGAGGAAAACCCAACGCGGATGACAGCCATCGCCCGGAACGAGCAAAACCGTTTCCGAAACGTTCATTGATCCTCAGCCCCGAGCCCTTGGACGACATTTACTGCATGGGCGGAACGCTGCACCGACTGGTCAATCAGAATAACGATGTGACCGTCGCCTACTTAACCTCCGGAAACCTTGCCGTGCCAGACAGTGAGGCCCGGCGCGTAATTGAACTAATGCTCGAATTGGGCGAAAAACGGGAATCAGCGGATGACCTGAAATTCGCCCGGCTGCTGGATCGCAAGCTCAGGGAGAAAGGAGATTTCGGTGATGACCCCGCCGAGATCCGACAATTAAAAGGATTAATCCGGAGAACCGAAAGCCGCTCGTCAGCCCGCCTCCTCGACACCGATTCGAAGCGACTCCGTTTTCTCGACCTCCCCTTTTACGAGAACGGCCGCTACCGCAGCTTCCAACCCGACGAGAGCGACGTGGAACGCCTGATTGAACTTCTGCGCGAAATCCGCCCCCACCAGATCTTTGCCACCGGTTTCGGAAACGATCCTCTCTCCGTTCCGGGCCTTTGCTTCGAGATTCTCCGGAGCGCTCTAGCCGCCAGCCAATCCGAACCGTGGGTAAACGATTGCCACATCTGGCTCTACCGGGGACCGGGAATGGAATGGGAAACCCATGAAATCGACATGGCCGTCCCGCTCTCGCCCGACGAGTTTGAAAACAAGATTCAAGGAATTTACCAGCACCAAACCCAGCGAAATCAGTCACCGAATCTCGGCAAGGATGGTGACGGCAATACCTGGAACCTGGCCAGCAAGTTCAACCGCGCCACCGCCTCCGCCTATGACGCTCTCGGTCTCGCCGAATACGAGGCCATCGAGGCCTTCAAACGATTGGACATTAACCGATAACCCATGCTCAAGATAGGTCCACTCATTCGCCCTGAACTCGACCCGGGGTTCCTGCCCGCATCGCTTTGGAATCGCGGCTACCGTTCCATGACGGAAAGCCACCGAGGCACACGGCCGACCCATTTCACCATCCACCGCCCGGACGGATCCGCGTGGTCCTTTCCCACCCGACTTTTGCCCGACGAAGCGATGTTCCGGGAATTAAACGCACGCTACAGCGAACGCCTCGTCAAAACGCTTCTCTGGGCCTGGGGCGGAAACCGCGTCACCATCGCGGGCGCGCCGGAAATCGCGGCGAAACTGCGCCGAACCTATCACCGATCGGGTAGCCGTGCCTTCGACGAAGCTTTTTTGGGCGACACCTGCTTCCGAGAGCCTTTTTTCGTAGAACAAGAAACAGAAGCCCCACCCATCGCAGACCCCGCAACCAGCAAACCGCCTCCCAACATAGAGCGTCATCTCTATGGCTGTCGCATCGGCTTCGACCTTGGCGGAAGCGATCGCAAATGCGCCGCATTGATTGACGGAAAACTCGTCTTCTCCGAGGAGGTAAAGTGGAACCCGTACTTTGAAACCGATCCGGAATATCATCGCGCGGGCATCCGCGACACCCTTCAACGCGCCGCCCGCCACCTGCCCCGAGTGGACGCGATCGGCGGCAGCGCGGCCGGCATTTATATCGATAACGAGCCACGCGTTTCATCGCTCTTTCGCGGACTGAACCAGGAGGATTTCGACCGCTCCATTCGGGGGCTGTTCCAAGAGTTACAAAGCGAATGGAATGACATCCCTTTCGAGATCGTCAACGACGGCGACGTCACCGCTCTTGTCGGCGCTCACGCGATCAATCAAGGGGCGATCCTCGGCATTTCCATGGGTACCAGCCTCGCGGCGGGCTACGTTGACCCGCACGGCCACATTACTGGTTGGCTCAATGAGCTGGCCTTCGCACCGATTGATTATCGAACAGACGCTCCGATCGACGAATGGAGCGGTGACCGCGGTTGCGGCGTACAGTATTTTTCTCAACAGGGAGTCGGTCGCCTCTTGCCGGAGTCCGGCATTCAATTCGATCCTCAGTGCGCTCTGCCGGAACAATTGGAGGTTCTGCAAGATAAAATGAGTCAGGGCGACGAGCGCGCCGCCGCGGTCTATTCGACTATCGGAACCTGTTTCGGCCACGCACTCGCGCACTACGCGAATTTCTACGACTTCCGCAATCTCCTCTTTTTGGGCCGCGTTAGCTCGGGCACGGGAGGCGACCGCATCCTTAAAGAAGCGCGAGCGGTACTTGAAGCCGAATTCCCCGAACTGTCGGAAAACATCGCCTTTCACATCCCTGACGAAAAGATCAAGCGGCACGGTCAGGCGATCGCCGCCGCCAGCCTGCCCCAAATTCAGCAGAAAGTTTGAACAATGCGTCTCTCCCACCTACAGCAGAATCATTTTGTTCCCGATACCGCTCCTGCTCCAGGCTCGGTCTCCCGCACCACTCATCTCGGAATCGGCGCCCACCAGGACGACTTGGAATTCATGGCTCTCCACGGCATCCTCGAATGCTTCCGGAGCCGGGACCGCTGGTTTGGCGGCATCACCTGCGTGGATGGAGCCGGCAGTGCCCGCACCGGCCCTTACGTTGACTGCACGGACGAAGAGATGAAGGCGATCCGTTCCGAAGAACAAAAAACAGCCGCAACCCTTGGGCAGTACGCCTTTATCACTCAACTCGCTCACCCGAGTGCCGTAGCCAAGAACGCGGAGCAACGCAGCCTGATGGTCGATGATATCGAAACCATCCTGCGAGAAGCGCGACCTGAGGTGGTATACACCCATAACCCCTTCGACAAGCACGCAACCCACGTCGGCGTTTTTCTTGCCGCACTTGAAGCGCTTCGAAGGCTCCCGAAAACGCTTCAACCCCGGCACGTCTACGGCTGTGAAGTCTGGCGCGGCCTCGACTGGCTTCCCGAACAACGCAAGGTGCTTCACGACGTCAGCGCTCATCCGAATCTCGCGGCGGCATTGAGCGGCGTATTTGATTCCCAAATTACCGGTGGAAAGCGCTACGACGCTGCCGTCGAGGGACGCCGTTTGGCGAACGCCACCTTCCTCGACGCGTACTCCATCGACAACGTCGAACGCCTCTCCTACGCTATCGACCTCGGTTCACTGGTCAACGATTCGCACCTCAGCCCTCAACGTTTCGCCGCGACTATCCTGGAGGAATTCTCCGCATCAATCACCGAAATTCTTCCCGCGGCGGTCCCGCCATGAAATCCGATGCTAATGAGACTGCTACGCGGTTCAGGCACTCGACCGTAGCACCCCGCCGTGCGGGATGACCCCGAACCAAGAATCGACCTTTAACCACGAATCCCGGGCAGAGAAAAAACCAGGAACCGGGAATACATAATAGACAATCGGAAATACCACATCATTCGTTGCCCTATCTTCCTTGCCGAAGCCTCTAAACCGTATCGATTCAACCACGGACCCCCCAGATGGGCACCGATAAGAATTTTCGTCATTGAATCAGTGCCCATGCCAGCTCTGTATAGTCAAAAAGTCCACAAAATGATGAAACTGGCATGGAAGCACCAGCAACGTCTCGCCCGTCTTCAGTGGCACCCAACCCCGTCCAGGCTGACCATTCCGGACGTCTCGATGACAAATATCCAGACAAGACATACCGATGATCCGCCAGATTCGAAATATTACTCTGCTGAAGATCGGCCTTCGAGCCGCGCATGAAAACAACCGCGTTCCGAGAACGGACGCGGCATGCCGCATCCGCACCCCAGGAACAACTCTCCGGTTCCGCCATCGTACCGGGAAACTCAGCAACCGCTTCAATTTTCACCGCGCAGAAAAGATCAAAAAAACGATCCCCCTAAACTCACGAACACAATAGTGCCGTTCACGGGTGAAGGACTTTCCCTAACGTTGCAAACGTGTTCTGGCAAACGGTATATAAGATGCTTTTTTCCCGTAGGTTTTGAATATTTTGGGCAATTTTCAAAACCTCACAATAAATGGAGTTTGCCAGAACACGTTTGCAACATCAGGGCTTTCTCAACAAATCTATGCTTTTGGAAGTGCCTTCACGGGTCGAGAATGGCATCCAGCGCACGTTTAGTATTTTCGATCAGCACCTCGGGGTGGTGTTTGTAGAAAGGCACAGGGGGGATCATTTCCGGAGCAATCCACCCATCATAGCCAACGGCTTTGAGGGCATCCACCACCGCAGGCCAATCGACATCGCCGGACAAAAGTTCGCAGAATCCATCGACCGTGCCCACATTGCGCCGATAATCTTTAAAGTGGACGCGCTGGATATGCTTGCCGAGGATGGCAATCCAGTGCTCCGGGTAAGAGGTGGCGAGGGTGTTGCCGACGTCAAAATAAACCCCTACCTGCGGGCTTTTGAATTGTTCGACGAACTGCTTCATCTCCAATGGGCTGAGGAGAAACTTGTTCCAAACGTTTTCCACGCAGATCGTCACCCCGGCCTCGGTTGACAAGGGGAGCGCGTCTTTAATCAAAGCCGTGGCGCGTTTCGAGACATCCGCATAAGGCACGACCTCGCAATCGGGGATAAAATCCGCGCCTACAGTCCCGGGCACGACGAGGATAGCGTCGATGCCAAGTACTTTAGCGCAATGGATTTGCCGCTCGAGGATCGCGGCGGCCTTTTTCCGAATGGAGGGATCACCGCTGGCACCGTTGGCACCCCAGTAAAGACCGGTCGCGAGCCCGGTCAGCTCCAAACCATACTTTTCAGCCAGAACATTGACCTGGCGAAGGTCTTCATCGGCTGTCTTCATGCCGATCGGACCGTCTTCCGTCAGTTCAGGCTCAATACCGGCAAAGCCCGCCTTGGCAGCCAGGGCAAATGTTTCGTCCAGAGTCCAAGGACCACAGAAAGACCAGATGTTAATAGATTTTTTCATGGTTTTTCCGAGTGGATGAAAACCGTCCTTTCTAAGGCTTGAGGGAAACCTGCTTTCGGGTTTTGACGGATTCAAGTTCGGCAAGAACGATTTCGAGGCTTCGCGTGGCCTCGTCGGGCGTCGCGGTTTCTGGAGCGCGCCCGGCATCGAGGGAGCGAACGAAGCTTTGCAACTCGTTGAAGTAACCGCCGAGCGCGGAAACATTACCGGATCCTGTAACGGAACTTCCGATGGAGGGGTTCTTGAAGGGCAAGGGCTTCTTTTGTCCCCGGCCAAGGGTGACGGTAATCGTCGGATCCGCGCCATTGTCGTATTCCACCGCACCGTCCTCAAAAACGGCTTGAAAAGCCATCTGGAAACCCCATTTACGCGGATAGTTCCAGCCGCATTCGGCCGTCACGCAAATTCTCTCGTAAAGGTATTGGGTGAAGATCTGGGATGACCAAGGTTCTGACCCGGGACTGAACGAACGAACCGCCTCCGGCATCCCGAAGAGATAAAGAATGAAATCGGTGTCGTGGATGTGGAGATCGACAGCCGCCCCTCCGGAACGTTTCGGATCGAGAAGCCAATGGTCGCTGCTGTGACTGGGCAGTGCGGAGCGGCGTTGCAGGGTGAGGCTCACCAGTTTGCCCGCTTTGCCGGACTCAAGGAGGTTCTTGAAGGCCATATACTCCGGCCAGAAGCGTATGCATTGGCCAACTTGCGCGGTAACACCGGCCTCGGCGGCTGCTTTTGCTATCTTCCACCCGTCTGAGCTCGTTAACGCGATCGGCTTTTCGCAAAAGACGTGCCTGCCCGCCTTGATGGCAAGGAGCGCGTTCGAGAGGTGCAGGTCGGTGGGCAGGCAGATGTCGACAACTTCGGCCTCCACCTCGGCAAGTGCGCGGGCCAAATCGTCGTAGAGCGGTGCCTCCACCCCAAGCTTTTTCATTGAGGCCCTGGCTCTCGCAGTCGCCGTGTCAACCACAGCGACGATGCGGGCCTGTTTGAGTTTTTGATAGATCTGGGCGTGCATCGTGCCCATGAATCCGAAGCCGGCTATGATGATGTGTTGCATGATAAATGGCGGTTATAGGATGGCAACTGTTTATGGATTAAAACAAGCCACGCCCATCGGCAAGTTAATTTCGTCCGGGTGCGGGTAACGCTCATTGGTGGGACCGACGCCCCACCGGCCTACCCCGAATGCTACTCGGTTAAGCCCAAAGAATACGCTTCCATCGTGTTCATTCAGGCTGGAATCCTAAGTACTAAGGTACATCGATCTAGCTCCATAACCGAGAGCGTCATTCCAACGAATGTCATGGATTCGTCGCACGGACCTGCCGCCGCGGTCACCGCCGCTTCCCGATTTTCCGGGAATAATAAAAATGGGTTGCATGTTATTGAGGTTGCGCCGCAATGGCTATCGGAGGGTGGGTGTTTGCGCCTGTAAGACCTTCGAGAGGCTCATCAGGAAAGTTTTGTGCCCGTTTGACGAGCTTCCCGGCAATACGGATCTGACGTCACTTCAACGGGAGGCCTGCCGGGCCCTTCTCGATCAAATCGACGAAGATCTGGTATGGCATCACACAAAATGAAGCAGGCCGGTGACCGTGTCGAAAATGGCATTAAGGCGAAGGTGCATCAACGTATTCTCAGTGTGGTCGACCAAAGCGCCGCGTTCATTGTCAAAGTAAAGCACAGCTTCGCATTCGACCGAATGGAACGACGTGGGATTGAATCGGTGAGCGAAGAAATGTACGAGAAAATCCTCGCCTACAACTTCGCGTTGCAGCCCTCGAAGCTCGTGACGATGTAGCGCACGTCCACGCCCAGCGGCCCGGCGATCACACGGCAAACCACCCGCTCGGACCGGCTCCGGGTTCCGGCCGCGTGGAAACCACTGCAGAAGTGACGCACTTCATCGCCCGCATGGCCCTCGCACTTGTTTTTCTCATAAGCCTGCTGAGCCTGTTCGATTACATCGCAACATTTCTTGTTTAGGCGCTTCTTCGGCGAGCCCCGTCACCCATTGCACGTTGTTTTCCCGCATTCAATCCATCACCTGCGGCTTGGTGTGGTGACTGTCGGCGCGGAACACCAAAACGGTCCGCTCAAAACGCTTACGAATGCCTGCAACAATGCGCTTGATTCTTCAGGCTAAACTTATTGTGGCTAAAACTGTATATTAAAAACACTTCTGACCGTGAATGGGGAGCCCCAGTCGGTGATACCGGACAATTCGATGTGGTATTCGCCCGGGTCGGTGAAAGTCAGATTCGCCTGTTCGGAATCTCCTTCATCATAAACGGTGTCGCCCCGGCCGAGAACGCGCCAGCCGGTGGTTTGAAAGCCGCGCCCCCGTCGGCGTTCGGTCAGGCGCACGGTTGCCTGATACTCGTCGTTGACGATGCGCTCATTGAGCAATTGCAGGTCGAAGTCCCATTCGCGCCTCTGATCCTCGGGCGAGGAGTCGCCGCCGCCATAAGACATCTCTTCCGCCACCAGGCGCCCGCCTTCGTCGCCGGAGTAGAACGGGGTTATATTGGGATGCCGCAGAGAATACGCAATCCGGAACGGAAAACGCCAATCGGTTTCGCCAAGAAACTCGATGGAGTACTCGCCGCCTTCGTCAAAGGGCAGGAGGCTGGTTTCGGTTCCCTGCCCGGACTGGAAGAGACTGCCATCCGGGTTATAAGCGTCCCACGCCAGGGTATGACCTCGAAGGCCTGAACCTTCCCGGTTCCGTTCGTTCAAACGCACAATGACTCCGAACCGCCCGTTGCTAATGCCGTGCTCCACCACTTCCGCCTGAAAATCCCAATCGCGCACGATATCCACCTGGCCCGACGGCCGCTCATCTTCCGGAACGGAGAAAACCGTCCTTTCCTCGGACAGCGTCCTGCCCTCTTCGTCGTCATAAACCGGGACGATTTCCGGATTCGGCAAGTCTTCCGTAATCTCAAACGGCGAATCCCAATCGGTCGAACCAGTGAATTTAAACGCATAAGAATCGGACTCTTCAAAGCTCATGATCGGCGTCTCTCCACCGGAATCGCCACCCAGGACCTCGCCTCCGGGAGATCGCACTTCCCAGGAGAGACTGTCCGCATCAACCGATCCGTCACCACGGGTTTCCGCGAGACGTGCGGCGGCCCGGTATTGCCCGTTCACGACTTCCGAGTCGGTCACCTCGACCTCCAATTGCCAGTGCCGGCTCAAATCAGTCTGCCCGCGGAACGGATCGTCTCCTTCACCGGAAAACTCGAGTCGCTCCTCGGTCAACCTCGTGCCCTCATCGCCGCGATAGGTTGTGACAATCTCCGGCGGCATAAACCGTGTCGAGACGGAAAACGGAGACTGCCAATCGGTTTCGCCCGAGAAGCGCACCGCGTACTCCCCGGGACGTTCGAACCTCAATTTATCGGTCACCATACCGGATCCCGTCGCCAAGACCGGTCCATCGAAGCGGAATTCCCAGGCGGTTTCACCGGCGACACCGTTCTCCGGTCCATCGTGCTCGGCAGACAATTCGAGCGCGGATCGAAACTCACCGCGCTCAACGGAATAATCGCCGGCCCGGAAAGCGAACTCCCATTCCCGGCTTTCGTGTTGCCGCAATCGGTATCGGCGGTAGCTCAATTCGACACGTTCCATTCGTTCCGCCGTCAGGCGCTCTTCGCCCTCGGCGAGCTCGTATTCGCGGCGCAAAACCGGCGTTTCCAAATCGGCAATGAACGTAGCGGGGCCGGAATCAAGGCTGACAAACAGGATATCGAGATCGTGAAACCGGCCGACAGCCAGAAGATTATCCCCCATGGCTCCGTCCATCGCGATCAGATTGTCCGCCTCCAACGCGTCACGAACGGCATCCGCCTCGGCGTCCCGCCCGTGGCGCCGGAATGCTTCCATTATAGCGTTCGCGCCGCGTCGTTTGGAATCGGTGATCACCTGGATCGCCTGCAGGGATCCGGGTGTCGGCACTTCGATAAAGGTGTGAAAGAGACGGTTGAGCTCCTCCACGTCCTGGGCTTCCCAGGCGTCCTCAAAACGGCGGGCCACGTCGCGGAACTGCCTCTCCAGAGCGGGCGCGACCGTGCGTTCCGCAAGCTCTTCGTAACGTCTTTGGGCGTATGTGATCCTGGACCGGAGATTTTCCTGCCAATCTTCCGGAGACGCTTCTCTCCAGGTGATCTCGTCAATGACCAGCGGCACCCAAACACCATCGACTTCGACCGCAGTATTCTCCACGGCACGCTCCAGGATCAGATCCATGACACTCGGCTCCCCGGAAGAATCCTCTGTGTGCGCTTTGTCGGCCATGGCGAAAACGACCATAAACGCAAACAGGACTAAGAATATGCGGGTGGGGAGAATGGTTTTCATGGTATTTAATTCGTGCCTGGCATCCCGTCGGGATGCTAACGGTGTTGCCTCAGCCTCCAGAGCAGTGCACGCATCTTGTGTGCTAAACTCGCGATGGAAGCGTGAGTTGCCTTTTCCGGATCCATTTGAAAAATTTGACCTATTGGCAACAACGTTCGCGATTTTTCCATTCTAAACCCTTCGCGTGCTGTACCGGCGCTGACCGGCGCTTTGGTAAATCTCCAGCGCGTTGGCTTTGTCTTTGGGAACGGTTACGGAAAAAAGCAACTTGGTGTTTCCAACCACAATCTCGTCGTCGGGTTGGAGGAATGTTTCGTTCTTCAAGGGTTGGCCATTGATCCAGGAGCCGTTGCGGCTGCCCATATCGAGCGCGACATATCGCTCTTCGTCCGTGTCAAACTGTATCCGCAGATGTTTTCGGGATATACTGTCTTCAACGATTTGAAGATCGACGGCTTCGCCGCGACCGACAATGGCCGTTTTATGCCTTAAAGGAAGGTAAACGCCTTCCATCGGACCGGATCCGACGATGATAGCTGCCATGATAGTGCCTTGTGTTGAGGGTGGTCGTTATTATTGAGGAAAGCATCCATAAAATCGTCCCGAACAGACGGGAGCGTCACGAGAGCACGAAACGCTGTTCCGATGCGAACAATCCCCGGAGGATTGATATCGGCACCTTGTGTATGACATTCTTAACACGCTCACATCCGAAATTGTCAAGTTTCGACTCATCGCTCATCCAAGAGCCAAATCGCCGCCTCCCCGTCGGCGTTGCCCGTCACGACCATACTCCGTCTGTCAGGCGAAAAGGCGGCGCACAAAAAACGTCCGTTTGTTTTGATACGATACAACTCCCAGCCCATATTAGCGTTCCATACCCGTGTGGTTCCGTCCCAACCGCCGGTTGTGAGTATCCGCTGTCCCTCGGACGAAAAATCCACGGACTGCACGCTGTGCTCGTGCCCGAGAAATACGCGCAATTCCTCGCGCGTCTCCGCCCTCCAAAGCCGGGCGGTGTTGTCATTCACTCCGGTCAGGATTCGCTCTCCATCAGCGGAGAAAGCCACCGCGTTGACACCAAGGCGCCGGTGCTCAAAAGTGGGAGTCGATTCCTCTCCCGTGGCCAGCCTCCACAACCGGGCCGTCCTGTCATGAGCGCCACTGAGCGCCTTTTCGCCGCATGGAGAAAACGCGATCGAGTTGATCCCTCCCTCGTGTCCCTCCAGGTCCAGCAGAACCTCGCCTTCGGCTACGCGCCAAAGGCGTAGAATCCCGCGTTCGCCACCCGCCAGCGCGAGGTTTTCGGTGCCGGGCGAAAACGCCACCGAGGTCACTCCGCCGCCGGTCCATTCGAGATCGCGGACCGATTCTCCGGATGCGGCATCCCACACACGAACGGTTCCATCTTCGCCCCCGGTGAGCAATCTGTCTCCATCGGGCGAAAACGCCGCGGACGTGACCCTTCCGACATGTCCGTCAATCCGCGTAATCTCCTCGCGATTCACAACATTCCAAAGGCGAACCACCCCATCCGCGCCGCAAGTTGCCAAACGGACACCGTTCGGAGCCCAGGCCACGGCAACTACAGAGGCTCCGTGTTCCAGTGAGAATGAAGGCATTTCTAAAATCACGGGGTCTACCTGACCCAAGGTCAGTTCCACCGATGCCGTTTCGTTGTGCTCCACCGTGGTCATCGCCGTGGATTGCCCCACCCTGGGGTGAGCCGCCGAAATTTCGTGTTCACCGGCGGCAACTCCGTTCACTCGAAACAACCCATCCCGGCGAGTCCATTCCCGCTCTCGTCCACCGACGCGAAGATCAACCTGTTGAACATCGTGACCGGCCTCGAGATTGGTTATCGCGATGTCGATCGCGCCTTTGCTTCGGACCGTTTCCAGGGCGATCGGATGGTCTTCGTTCAAATTGACCGTTAACTCTTTCTCCACAGGCTCGTACCCGTCGAGTTCCCCGCCGAGAACGTATTCCCCGGTGGGGAGGCTCCCCGTCCAGTCGCCGGCGCCCACAACTCGGTCGGCTTCACCCTCGGCATGCTCCAGAACCCATTCCAACGATTCGGGAACGGTGATCACTTCGACGCGCCCTTCGCCCCGGGATAACTCCAACGCATAATCCGTTTCTCTGTCGGCCGACACGTTCAGGGTGAGCGATCGCGTCTCATAGTTGGGATGCGTCAAGACCAGTTCACATTCTCCGGCAGGTATCTCGGAAAGGCGCACCGTGGGACCGTCCCAAACATAGTCAATCGACGATCCTTCGAGCGCGACATTCAGATTTTCGTCCCCCAAAAGGCGTTCGTTGACGAATTCCAGGGCGATATCGCCAAACAGTGACTCTTCAAACGCCAATTCGTCCCCGCGCTCCAGAACGAATGATCGCGGCGGCGTCTCAAAGCCCCGGCGGCTTGCAACAAAAACAAAAGAACCGGCCGGAAGGTCGATCCGGCCGGGACCGGTTCCCTCTTCGACAACCTCCTGATCATCTTCGACACGCCAGCCGGTGTCGGACGGGTCGAGATCGAGACTCACGGATCCGGTACTGCGGGCGGGTTCCACATCCGCGACCTGGACCTCATAGGTTTCGATATCATACGTAAAGCTCTTCACTTCGAAGAACGGATGATCGAGTTCGACTTCACCGCGGCCCGCCGGAAAGGAATCAACGAACAAAGACTCCTCCCGCCACCAGCCGTCCATGGGCTGTCCGTTGACGCGAATGACCGGGCCGCCCTCCGTCTTGAACAGATCAAGATCGGATTCGGCCATTGCGAATCGCATCTCCAAGCGTCCGGTCCCCCGCACCAGTTCAACAGTCTCACTGACGAATCCGCGCGAATCCACCTCCAAGTCGATGGACAAAGGCACATGATACGGGTGCCGCAACAGCACCCGTCGCGTCCCCGCGGGTACCTCCTTCCGCAACCCGCCATCCGCGGATGACACCGCGCGTTCGGGGAAGGGTCTTCTCAAGCGATTCCGCAATTTCTCGCCCGGCCCGAAAGATATCAAGTTCCCCAAAACCCGCGGTGTGGATCTGCCCTCGCGCCGGTCCACCACAATCTCCAAGCGTTCGTCGTCCTGTAATCCGGGATTCTCAATTTCGGCGTGAAACACACCGGTTTCTTCCGGAAGAACGAAGTATGTGAGCACCATGGTCGCGACCGCCGCCGCCGACCAACCCGCGACTTTCGACGCATTCGACGCGGGGGATGCGGGAGCCTTGACGCCTCTCAGTGTGCGGCGAAGCCGCGACAACCCGTGCAGGGCATCCCGCGCGCTGGGAGTTCGGTCGTCGGGTTCGGATTGCAGCACTTTGTTCAACCACTTGTCCCAGCCCCGGTCCAGACCCTTGACGATCGCACTCGCCGGTTTGTAAGCGCCGATCGGCTTGTCGCCGGTCAGGAGGTAATAGGCGATCACCCCGACCGCGTACAAGTCGCTGCGCGCGTCGGCGGGATTGCCTTTCAATACCTCGGGAGCCATGTAGTAAAGGGTTCCCGAGCGGTCTCCGGTGCCCACCGACCCCAACCGGGTCCGGGCGTCTCCGACCCTGGAAGCGAGATGACTGCGCTCGATGACCGACTGTTCAAACGTGTCCCCCACAACCCGCGCGAGGCCGAAGTCGCACACCTTGATGGTGCCCTTCTCACTCAGAAGCAAGTTCGCCGGCTTGAGGTCGCGGTGAACAATATCCTTGCCGTGAGCGTAAATCAGGGCGTCCAGGAGCTGCTCGAGGTAACCCGCGACTTCGGCGGGCGGAAGTCTGCCCCCGCAAGTGCGCTTTCGTTCCTCCAAATCCCCGCCGGCCAGGTACTCCATGGCCAAATAGTAACGTCCATGAGACTCTCCCGCATCGAACACACGAACGATATGCTCGTGTTCGAGCGAGGCCATCAGCCCGCCCTCCTCATGAAACTTCCTTTGAAACGTCTCCTCTCCCGAGACGGTCAAACTGCGAGCGACAACCTTCAAGGCCGCCTCTCTCCCGAGCCGGTCATGCCGCGCGAGATACACCGCCCCCATGCCGCCGTGACCGAGCTGGCGCTCGATCCGGTAATTCCCAAGAAGCTCCCCCACCTCCAGTTCGTCTTCGTCGCCACTTTCAGGAGATCCGTTCATGTCGTCGCTCAAATGGGAGTCGTGGTTGCGGTTACTGAAAAACCCCGGGGTTCCAATCGACAGCGGAGCTCCGGGATCGCCCACAACGTCCGAAACCCAACGCGATGGCACGTCGGCCGTGCCGGCCGAACCGGCGTAAGCCGATCACCGGTTAATTCTCCAAATCCGCCAATCCTGCACCTCACCGCCAGTGGAGCCGCGATTGGAAACGAAGAATATGGCGTCTCCATCCGAGGACACCACCGGACGCATGTCGTGGTAGGTGCTGAATGTCAACGGGCGAGCGTTTCTGCCGGAAGCATCCATCTGCCAAATGGAAAAATGTCTATAACCGTCCTCGTCCACCACGCGATTGGTGGAAAACACGATCAACTCGCCGTCGGGAGTCCAAGCCGGATGGCGGTCGTGGTAGCTTCCACGTGTCAACGTGCGGGTGGTATCCGACTCCAGATCCAACACCATGATGCGGTCCAATTCCGATTCCGGATCGGTGGACACATAGGCGATTAAACGCCCGTTGGGAGACCAGGACGGGCTGTGGCCGGTGGCCTTCCGCTCGGCGTTGCCCCCGTCGGAGTCGGCAACGATAATGCGAGACTGTCCACCTTCGCGGTCGTAGGATGCGAAGGCGATTCGCCGTCCGTCCGGCGAAAGGGTTGGGCTCGTATCCACCCGCGCCGTGGAACCATCGTCACTGATCTGAGTCCTGCTGCCGTCCACCAGGTCGTACCGCCACAATTTCCAGTAACGCGCGTCCGGGTAGTTCGACGAGTAGTAGATGAATTCCCCCTGGGGATCGAACGTGGGCTCCACGTTGATCCGGTCTATGTCCCGGGTGACATCCACCGGCTCGCCCGCGTCCTCACCGTTGCCGCTTCTCCAAGTGTACACATTCATGTAGGAGCGACGCCCGGTGTGCATGGAAAACACAAGTTCGTCGTTGATGGGACTCATACTGATTCTCGTGTCGATGAACACGCCGTCGGAATTCAACGGCAAGACCGAAGCGAGATCTCCTTCGGGCCCGGAACCTCCGTTGGGCGGGGAAGTGATCTCCACCTCCCGGATCGGCATACCGTCGGCGGTGGGTTGAAGTGCTTTGTAGTCGGCTGTGGTCCCGCAACCCGTGAGTAAAACAACCCCCACGCCCGCAATTACCGGGAAGAACAGTTTTTTTATTCGATTTGAAGACATAAAGGGGACGGTATTTGTGTAATACAAAGAGGAAACGAACCGAGAGTAGTCTCTTGTTACCCAGAAATACTTTCCGGGTCAAAATCAATCTTTACGGGTTGGAATTTTCAGGTTTTTCCCTACTCGGAAAACAGGGCAAGCAGGTTTTCCCTCAATCGGGACCGGTGTCTTCCCCTCCGTATTCCGACGGTCCCATGATTCGACGAAAAACCCTCACCCTGCCCTCCTCATCCGGGAAACTCGATTCGATTTCGTTGAGGCGTTCGTCCTGGGAAGCCCACGCCGCACCGGCGTCCTCCGAAGCGACCCGGGGCGCATGACGCTCGCGGATGACTTCCTCCCATAGCGCCGAGCTCTCGCCGTCGGCCAGCAACGCCTCAATCAACGTTTCGTCGATAGCGTTTCGTTCCTCGAGCTCTTCGATTCGGCCCGCCAGCGCTTCGATTTCGTGTTCCATCGTCTCCAGGTTGATTCGGAGGCTGTCGCTCACCTCCCTCGCCTCGTTCAACTCCGCTTCGCTTTCGGCGAGGCGCGCGTGCGCTTCCCTGATCCGGTCCCCGAGGTCCGATTCCAGATGATCTTTCTCGTCACGAAGCGAATCCAGGGATTCAGCCATCTCCTCGTTAACCTGGCGCAACAGACTGATTTCCGCTTCCAAGTCCGCCGCCCGTTCCCGTTGCCGTTCGTGATGCTCGCTGGTCTCGTCGAGATCCTCCTCCAGCGATCTCGCCGTAACCCGCCATCCCGCCACGGCTTCCCGCTGTGCTTCCAGCCGGGCCTCGAACTCGCTCAACTCCTCGCGGTGGCGTGCCTCGGCCGGTGCCATGACAATCGCATAGAGGAGCGCCGCCGTAAACAATGCCGCCGCGAGGGCGACCACGAGCCCTCGCCACGGAAGACGGCGACCGGCTCCTGTCGTCGCGTTGTTCGGCTCGCCGGCTGACTCGGAACCGACGCGAACGACGAGCATCGTTATATTGTCTTTGCCGGACGATTCCTTCGACGCCTCCACGATCCCGCGGCAGGCTTCCCCCAGGGATCCGCCCCCGCTGAGAGCGTTTTCCATCTGTTCGGCGAGGTCGCCGGTCACCCAGTTTTCCACCAACCCGTCGCTGCACAGGAGAAAAACATCGTCCGGCAAGGTCTCGAACCAGTCCGTCTGCGGCGCAAACTCCTCCGGCTTGGAACCGATGGCCTGATCGATAACGTTCTTGCGTGGAAAATCGAGCGCCTCCCGTTCGGTCAGTTTGCCCGAACGCACCAGGCGTCCCACCTCGGATTGATCGTGGGTCAGTTGTTCCAACCGGCCGTCGCGCCAGCGGTATATGCGGCTGTCACCCACCTGTCCGATATAGGCTTTCCCCGGTAACAGCCACAGCCCCGAGAATGTGGCCGCCATGCCTTTGAGTCCCTCTCGGGCCGAAGCTTCCTGGCGCACGCGGCCATTCGCCAGAACGATGGATCTTTCGAGCAACCGCGCTCTGTCCGGATTGCGCTCCGCGTTTTCCTCGTCAACGAGCACTCCCAGATTCTCCGCCACCGCCCGCACCGCCAGGCGGCTGGCGATTTCACCTCCGGAAGCTCCGCCAACCCCGTCGCTCACCATGAACAAGGCTCCGGGCGGCCGGCACGACAGCACGCCCTCTCCGGCATCACGAAGCTTCTTGACGTCGGCCAGGGAGACCACACCAAGAGCGTCTTCGTTGTGATCCCGCGTCGGACCGGTGTCGGACAGCCCCGCCCAAACCGCGTCGCATTCCTCGACCAGGGTTTTCGTTTTATCCTCTGTCATCTTGTGATTCGTTTTTGAGGTTGATTTCCGGACTCCGGAGCGGGCGGACCGGGTACCCCCGCTTCCCTTTCAAGTCATCTCTCATCGCCGTGGTTCCAATTCATATAAAGGCGGCTTCTTTCCACGATCCAACGGACCAGGCGCCGATGAGGCAACCGGGCTCGACGGGATGCCAAAGGTTTCCATTTCCGTAGATGAATCCGTCCTCGTGCCGCACCAGCCACCATGAAAACTTGGTCATGCCCAACGCGTGCAGATCGACGGCGCGCCAGACTATAAGGATATTCTCACCCGGATCATCCAGGCGTTCCAGAAAAAGACCGCACGGTCCTTCGCTCCGGTCACAGGAAAAACGATCCGGAGGATCGTGAACGGGCCACGTCAGCACCGTACTCGCGCGCCAGCCGGGAAATCGGCGATCCGGACCCACCCGAATTTCGGAGCGCGCGTCATGTGGAAGGAAAACCGGGTCGTGCACCCGCTCCCGGTTCAGATATACGCCGTTGGATGAGGGGCTGCAGCGACCCGAAGGATCGCGATAGCCGTCGAACAACACAACATTGTTTCCGTCCCGTGCCAACGTCGCGTGTCTCCGACTGATTCTCACATTGAGCCGATCCGTCTCCCTCGGATCGCCGGCGTCGCGCACGCGGGCGAGAATGTCGCAGTCCGTGCGCTTTCTCCCTATGACCAGGGAGTCGGCGCCGAATACATGACACCGCTTCCGGCTCTTGTCGAAAAGCGTGAAGACGGAACAGGGTTCGATTTCCTCCCGGCCCGGCGGCGGGGCGCATTGTTCCGAAGAGCGGGATTCGACGGGCGCCTCCGTCGCCCGGACGAGCCGGCTTCCACCGGTCGGCTCCGACACCGCCTTCTCCGGCACATCGGGTTCCGGCGGCGCTTCGGACTCCTTCGGCCGTTCGGTTTCGGGTTTGGACTCACGAGGAGGATCGGGTACGGGAGGGCGCTCGGGCTCGGCCGGAAGCACCGGCTTTTTCTCGACGACCAGTTGCACGGCGGCGGCGGCTCGCTCGAAACGATCCGGGTCCGCCGGGTGGAATACAACCGACAACCGGTGTATCCCAGGATCCAATACAGACCCGACACCCGGGTCGTAATGGAAATCGCCCTCCACATCGGCGGTCGCATTCAACTGCGCGTCCCCCAGAGGCTTCCCTTCGATGATGGGATTCGGACTCGACCATGCGATTTTCGGCGTCTTTTTCGCCTCGGTCTGCGATTCAACCGGAGCCTCCTCAGGGACGGCCGGCGAAGCTTCCGGCGCGTCCCCGCGACCGATGATGGCCTCGATTTCGGCGATTTCCACACGGATCTCCTCAGGCAGTTCGCCGTCGGAAAACAGTTTTCGGGCCTCTTCAATCCGAACTTTCGCCCGCGCACGCGCGACCTTGGTCCCTTTGTCTTCGTTCTCGATGAATTGCCAGGCCTGCTGGATGTGGGCGCGGGCTCGCGCCGGCTTGAGCAGTTCTTCCACCTTGGACTCCAGCGCCTGAAAACGTTTCAACGCGTCCTTCGCGGCGACACGCTCCGGCTTGCTTTCGGCCGCCTCAACGTCCTTGCGATAGCGGTCGAGGCGTTCGGCGTAGGCGTTCTCAATGGATTCAGCGTCGGCGTCCTCCGGCAATCCGAGTTTCTCGAGAAGAAGTTCCTGTTCACCGGATAGTGCCATAGAGAGGAATTCGGTCAATGATGAGCAAGCCGCAAACGATCACGGCGCTGGCAGGCCACAACCGGATTCGGTTCGGTGGCGGGGCCCGGAGTCGGTAATATTGCTGGTACGGTTTCCATAGTATCAGACAACGCGGCGCCAGGAGACTATTCTCTAAACGAATCCGCTCGGACAAGACTTTTCTTCTTGCGGAAGGACTTCATCGTCATAACCTCGGAAACTCCAGTTATGAACCAAGTCCCGGCATACCTCGATTACACAAGACGTTTGGAGGATTGGTTTTGGCGTCACGGCTCGCGGAGAAAAGATCCCTATGCCCTGCCTCCGGGGAAGTGGCTTCTCGACGTCGCGCATTCGCGTCAACACATTCGTCGCGGAGAAGAAGCTCTGCGCCGTTCAAGGCCCGCAATGGCAATCTGGGGACCATCGCAAACCGGCAAGTCCACGATCGTCTCCGCCTATGTGGACGCGGGCGCCCACTTTTCCGGAGATCCCGAAAAAGACGGCGAGGGCTCCGGGCTGCACTGGCCGGACGGCAAGCATTTTTTCTTCATGGCTCCGCGCCAGGCCGACCCGCAGTCTCCGCCCTCCCATCTGACACGAATGGTGCTCAATCCCTTCAACAAGGGCATGGACGGCTCGGCGTGCCTGACGCGTTTCGTTCCGGGAGCCTTGGAGGAGCGACCGGGATACCACCATGTGCGCGATCCCCACTATCCGGTCGAACTCCACCTGGTGCAGCTTGACGACTTGTGGCACGCACTCGCACGCGGATACAGCACCGAATGTCTCGGCAGCAACGACCGCAAACCGAGGGCCTGGGACCTGGAGCGCATCCAGCGCGTTACCGACGAGCTGCTGAAGAAAGCCGACAACCATTTGGGGTCGCCGGACAGAAAAGCTTTCGACGAGTTGCTTCGTCTGTCCGAGGTGCTCGACGATTTGGCCGCCTCGGACGAACCGGTGTTCACCGAATTGTCCACCGACCGCGACGCCTGGCAGGCTTACCTCCGAAGCCTCTTCGAACAGCCGGCGCTGCTCGCCTCACGCGACCTCGTCAGGCGGCTTGCGGAAAAAGTTTTGTGGAACGACGCCCCGGCCATCACACAGTGGTTCCGCGCCTTCGCCGAATATTACGACGAACGTCTCGCTCCGGGCGGCGAATGGTCCGATCGTCCCCTGCGCTGCTCCCTGGAGGCGGCGGCTCTGTTCCTAAACATGGGGGCCAGCGATATCGCCTACGGCAAGCACGTCTCGAACCCGGAAGCCCCGGAATACATCATACAGGATCTGATCGGCCGGCTCGGGTATCGTGTCGACGATGACGCCGTGCTGATCGGTTGCGATTCCGATCTCCCTCACCGGGCGGGCACCACGCCGGACGAGTTCTGCCTCTTGCAAGGTCTGGTATGGGAGCTGGTCGTGCCGATCAATATGGACCACTTGCAGAACCGGCCGTTCCCGGAAGACACGGAACGTCCCAACGCCCTCAAGACTTTTCTCCAGTCCGCCGACATCCTGGATTTCCCCGGCGTCGGGAATGAGACCAAATCCCTCGAAAACCGTATCATCATAGATGAAAAGCGGATCGCCGAGTTAAAGCGCAGGGTGGAGTCCGGCGACGCCAGCGAAGAAGACAAAGCGCGGGTCAAGAAATGCTTTACCCCCCTATTGTTCTTTCGGGAAATACTCAAGCGGGGGAAAACCGCGTCTATCGTCGCCACCTATGGCAAGCGACTCAACATGGACGCCTTTTCCGTGTTTCAGAGCGTCAGCCACTACGCCTGCCCCAACGCCGACCAGATTATCAACGGGGTCAACACCTGGTGGCGACACCTGGCCCCGGGCTATTTGCAGAATCCTCAAGGCGAAAGTCCGTTTCCCCTGAACCTCGTCATCACGTGGTGGGCCAATAAACTCAATTTCGCCAAGAACCCGAACGATTCCAATATTTACGGAGTCATCGATCAGATCGTCAAGAACCTCGGCATCATACGGGACCCTCAGGTGGCCACCACCTTCGCCATCCACGACCACAATTCCCCGGATCGGGCGCGGGCGCGCATTGAAGTCGATTTCTCCCCAGGCTCCACCCGCCACAAAAATCTCACCGCGGAATCGCTTTTCCAGGATCAATTTCAAAAAGAGATCAGCCGGGAGTCCTTCGACGCCATGCTGACGGACATACTCACCGGCGGAGCCGAATTTTTCTTCGACGCCGCGCGAGAACAGGTCCGGGCGCTGAGCGAGCGCGACGACAACCGATTGAAGCGTATCGCCCGCCAGATTGAAGCCGCGTTCCAAGACCTCAACGGAGCCCTTTCCTGGCCGGAACTGGCGCCGGAACGCGAGGTGCGCGACACCCGCCGGGAACGATTGGAAGCCTTTCTTAGCGCCGCTCGCGACGCGGTTGAACGATTGGATGAGAAGGAAATGAAACGCCTGAATCGTTTCCTGCGCGAGCTCTTCAACGTTCGCGCCACCGACCTTCCCCGATTGACCCAGGACCAGAAGAAGGCCGTCACCGCCCAACTGATCGAAAGGCAGTTCGACATCTGGGCGGCCGAACAGGCGGACCGGCTGGAGAACAGCTCCTCGCTGGCGGAATGCCGCAACATGCTCTTCGATCAGGGTTCCGCTCTGCGCGATTTCCTTCGCGCCGTGGTGGAATCCAATCGCCCCGATTGCGAGGAGATCGCCGCCTGGCTCCGCAAACGGCTCGAATACGACACCGCCGGAACCAGCCCGGCTCAATTGCAGCGCCTGTTGGCTGTGCGCATGGGAACCTCGCTCACCTACGGCGAAGAAGGTCCCAAATCGGAAATGCCGGATTCCGCTTCGGAAATGCCCGCCCACCGCTACTTCCTGGAACCGCTGATAGGATCCGGCGGGCACGTCGAACGCCTGGCGATGCGCGGTGTGGAGCGGCGGGAACGCCCCGAACAGGCCGGGGACGCAGAAATTCGGCAACTACTCGACGAATACCATGAATTGCGCGGCGCGCCCGCCGAGGAGACCGTGACCCAGTAACGCCCGATCCCATGAAGCTCCACGTCTTCCCGAATACCGGCCATCAGTACTTCAACCTGTCTCTCGCGGAGTTGCTCCCGGAAAAGAACGAGGACTTTCTCAACCGGCTGGTCCGCACAAACCG
>SLOW01000137.1 GCA_007132315.1 Opitutales bacterium | reverse complement strand
GGACGATGCGTGGAAATCATAGTTGAAGTCGCTGTCGTTCGAGGAAACCCACGTGAACTTCCATCCCATGCGTTTCTTGAACGGCAGAAATTCCTCCAGGGGTGCCCGCGACACGACGGTCAGCATGACATCGTGATGCGGCAGGTGGAGGTTCGGCCCGTCGAAATGGTCTGAAAGGAAGGAACACCCGTCGCAGCCCTCCGTCCACCCCGGCCCGAACATGAAGTGGTAAACAATCAACTGGCTGCGCCCCTCGAAGAGATCGGCGAGTGTCCGTTTTCCATCGGGTGTGTCGAACACGTACTCCTTTTCGACCTTCACCCACGGCAACTCCCGGCGCATCGCGCTGAGTTCGTCGTTGAGGCGGGTGAGTTCCTTTTCTTTGCGCAGCAACTGCCGGCGTTCCGCAAGCCATTCCCGCGGGGAAACGACGCGATGAATCTCCAATTCGGCGATTGTGGGTGGTTTGGCTACAGGCATGGCGTTCCAGGGTTTTCCTTGTGTTCGGTGATCACGACGTCGGTTCTCATGATGCTTTGCGAATCGCGTTCATTCATCGCCGACGGGAATCGATTCGAACGTGCTCGTCCCATTCCCCGACAAACCGTTGGAGCCACTGATGCTCGGAAGAAGGTTGTGGAGGAACGGGCGCGTCCTGCGCTTCCAGGCAGCAGACGCCGGCGACGATAAACGCGCAGAAAAAGGCTAAGAGGTTGTGGTGAAACTTGTGTGTCATATGCATTCCTGCAAGGAGCTCCATTGTCAGGCTTCCACGATGGTCTTGAAGCCGCCGTAAGCCATTCGATTGAAATCGAAGTCCACTTTATCGGGACCGCATATTTCCTTCATTCGCGAATCGGCCATGACCTTCGCGTTCACCTCGTCACGGTGCTCGCGAGATTCGAAAACGATCCACGCGAACACGACCGATTTCGTCGGGTCCGGCGCTCGCCATATCGGGGAAAGCGAGCATGTCCCCGCTTTTCATATCGTCGCCCGCACATTCGATGTATTCGAGGGCTCCGTGTTCCTTCCATATTTTCCCGGCCGCGGCGGCGACCTCGCGGTAGTCGTCTATCTGATCCTTGCGGATCGGAAGGACGAATCCATCAACATATCGGCTCATCTTATGTCCTTTCTTCGTATGGTCATCGATATTTTATCCCGCCCGGCATTCCCGAATCCGCTCAGTCAGAAAATCGCGTTCCGACGGTACTTCGGTGAGGTTCAGGGCCGCCTGGAAGTGGGAAGCGGCGGCGGCAACCCGGTTTCGCCGCCGTTCGAGGTCGCCGAGGACGGCGTACGTCAGGTAGTATTGATCCAGCGGCGCGCGCTCCAGAGCCTGTTCCAGTTCGGCGATTCCCCGTTCCGGGCCGTGGACCCGGGCGACCGCGACGGCGCGGTTCAAGGCGATCAGAGGAGAGTCGTCGATTTCGCTCAGGTGATCGTAGAGCGCGAGAATCCGCGGCCAATCAGTGGAGGCGTCATCGTGGGCCAGGCAGTGGCATGCGGCAATACCCGCCTGGAGGTGATAGTCGCTCACGGTTTCGCCACCGGAGGAATGGGCCAGATGTCGAATGCCGCGTTGGATCATCGAACGATCCCACAGCGTGCGGTCCTGTTCTCCCAACCGGAGGATGTTGCCTTGCCCGTCGAGACGCGCGGACAGCCGGGCGCCGTTCAAGAACATCAGGGCGAGAAGAGCGTGCACGCGCGGTTGCGCCGCGACCGGGTGTTCCGCCAGTAACCGGGCCAGACGTATCGCCTCAGCGCAGAGCTCTTCGCGTACGACCCGCTCCCCTCCGGAGGCTTTGTAACCCTCGTTGAAAAGCAGGTAAATCGTGCGCAGGACGCCGTCGAGGCGGGAGGAAAGCTCCGGGCCGGAGGGAATTTCAAACCGGACGCCTTGCGAGCGCAAGCGAAGCCGGGCGCGGGTGAGCCGTTTCGCGATCGCCGACTCGGTGCTCAGAAACGCACGGGCGATTTCGCGGGGGCTGAAACCGCCAAGCACCTTGAGAGCCAGCGCGGTCTGCATTTCCACCGGCAGAACCGGGTGACAACAGGCGAAGATCAGGCGCAACCGGTCGTCCTTGATTTCGCTTTCAAAAACCGGACCCGAATCGCTTCCTTCATCCGGCATCCGCTGTTCGATGTAGGCAATGATTTCTGGATACTTGTGACGGAACCGACTTTCCCTCCGGATCGAATCGATCGCCAGGCGCCGGGCAGTTTGCATCAGCCAGGCCGGCGGATTGTCGGGAATGCCGTAGTACGGCCATGTCCTAAGCGCCCGGGCCATCGCCTCCTGGACGACATCTTCAGCCATCTGCAAGCGGTGTACCCCGACGATACCGGTCAAAATGGAAACCAGCCTTCCCGCCTCCCGGCGAAACAGGCGGTCCGCGATCCGGGAAACCTGTTCGCCGGACAGCGTCGGGTTGTCCCGTTCAGGAGGCATCGGATGCACAGTTCACGTGGTGACTCGCCGCGGGCCGACAGGGCGGGGTCAGGTGGCCGCCGCCGCGCGCTGCCGGCGAAGCCGGTGAAAATCCGGACATTCGGGGGCGATCGGACGAACTTCCAGCGTCGAACCGCAGTCGAGAAGCGGCCATTCCCGGGCAATCTCCAGCGCCTCTTCCATCGACGCCGCGTTGAGAATGAGATACCCGCCCACCGTTTCCTTCGACTCGGCGAACGGACCGTCGGTTACCGTGCGCGTCTTCGTTCCGGAAACGACCTTTCCCTCCGCGAACAGAGGTTGGGCCGCTTTGCATTTGCCCTCCAGACGCAACCGGTCGAACCAGGCGTAGGTGCGGTCCATGACCTGTTGCATCTCATTGAGGGAAAGGTCCTTGTTCCAGTCGGTGCTGCGAAACAGGACCATGTATTCCGTCGGTGTTTGATCTGGGTTCATTGGTGCCTCCAGGGTTGAATCGTTCAGTACAATGACGAACGGGAGAAGGGTGTGGGGACAGGTCTTCAGTAACTTTTTTTGTCAGGGGTGAAAGGTCGCTCAACCGTTCGCGAACAGCGTTCCGATATAGGCTTTGGCGTGGCGCAGGTTGTTCGCCACCACTTCCGGGTCCCGACGCGTCTTGGCAACCAGAAGGGAGCCCTGCCACAAACTGTTAAGCATCCAGCCGATCTGCAAGGAGTCGAAGTCGCGGCGCGGCGCATGAATCCTCCGTGCGGCGTCGAGAAGCTGGGCGACCAGACCGGTCCACCCTTCGAGCTTCGCCTGACACACGGTGCGCATACGGCTATTCGAACCGGCCATTTCCTGCGAAAGCATCCCCAGGAGGCAAACCGGCCGTTCGACGGGTTCGCGAACGCTTTCGATCAGTCCGTCCAGCCATCGGTCGATGCGCGCCAACGGATCGTCCGAAGGGTCGCCCAGATCCTCGGTGTAACGGGCCACCCGCCGTCGGCACCACTCGTCCACAGCCGCCTCCGCGATCGCTTCCTTGGACTTGAAGTGGTGAAAAAACGCTCCCTTGGTCACGCCCGCTTCCACGCAGATGTGATCCACCGTCGTCGCGTTGTACCCCCGGTCCCGCATCAGGCCGATGGCCGCGTCCAGCAGCTTATCCCGCGCCGGCGGATTTGAGAATGTTTCGGTTTTCGCTACCATACCAACCGGTCGGTATTTTTCGATCGCAGAGCCTCCTTTTCAAGGAAAAACTTCGGGAATTTTACCAGGCCGGCCGATGGCGCCGCTTTTCTCCCCTGTCGTT
>SLOW01000342.1 GCA_007132315.1 Opitutales bacterium | reverse complement strand
CTGGTGGCAGCAGTTGATTATCCGAAAGGGCCGCAACCACGGGATCACCCCAGGCGCCCCGGTGGTTTACGCCGGAGGTGTGGCCGGCAAGGTGAGGGAGGTTTATCACAATACCGCCGTGGTCGAACTCATCTCCAGCCCCACCCTCCGTCTGGCGGCCCGGACCGAAGAGGACACTCGACCGGTAAGCTACCAGGGAGGAGTCACTCCGCCCTTCGCCCCGGCCGTCGGCGTGGCGGAATTCGTGCCGCTCGATATCGGGACCGATCCGGATTCGCCCCGTCGAATCGTCACTTCGGGACTGGGAGGCGTGTTCCCGCCCGGCATATTCATCGGCGATCTGATCGCCCTCGAACCGAGCGCCGACGGACTCTTTCAGACCGGGCGGGTTCGATTGGATGAACGTCTCAATCGTCTCCACGAAGTGGCCGTCCTGCTGCCGGACAAGGACGGCGCGACCGACGGAAGCGGCTCGCCATGAACATCCAGTTGCGCACCGTCGTCCTGCTGGCCGTCACGCTCGTCGTTCTGTTCCTCCTGGGCGAGATCAACCACTACCTGGCGGCCTGGCACGTGCAACTCTACCTGGGAGGTCTGCTGCTGACCTTCCCGCTTCTGCGGCTGCGCTTCAAACAAGGCCTGGTCTTCGTCTCCGCCCTGGGTTTTTTTCACGACGCGGTCACCGCCTTTCCGTTCGGCGCCAGTCTCGTCGCCTTCCTCATCGCCCACACGGTCGTTTACAGCCTGCGTTCCCACTTTCACCGGGAGGCGCCCACCAGCGGGCTGGCGGTCGCGTTCGTCCTCAACGGCACGTTGATTCTGGCGTTCGCCCTGATCTGGATGCCCGACCACACACACAAGGCGCTTTACTGGCAAAGAATTCTCGTCGATGCTATGTTCTCGCAACTGGCGGTGTTTTTCATCGCCGGCTGGTTTTTTATGTTGCAGAACGAAGCCCTGCGTTTTTTCGGAATTTTTCTGGATCAGGAACAACGCCAGGCCGAGTGACACCGTTTCCTTGTTTCGTTTGATCCGCATCCGATTCGACTGTTCGCATGAATCAAATTCTGGAGAGCCACAAGAACTACAACCCTCGCCTGCGTCTGTTCTACGTCATGGTTGCGGCGATTGTGCTGATTCTCCTGAGCGGACTCTTTTACCGGCAGCTCATCATCGGAACCCTTTACAGCGACCGGGAGGAACTCCAGAACTTGCGCCGGATCCTTGTGCCGGGCCCCCGCGGAGACATCTTCGACCGCAACGGCGAACTGCTTGTGGGCAACCGTCCCCGTTTCGCGGCGGTCGTGTACCTGGCGGAGCTGCGAACCAAATTTCGCCAGGAGTTCGCCCAACTCCGCCGGCCCTATCTCGAGCAGGGCATCTCCATCGACGGGGCCCACCTCCCCGCCCTGGCTCGATCGCGCGTGGTTCAGCGGTATCTCGACGAAATCAACGAAATCCTCGATCGCGAGGAAAGCATCGACTCGAACGAGTTGGAACAACACCTCCGGCAGCGATTGATCCTGCCCTACTTCCTGGTTAACGATCTCGACCCCGAGGAATACGCCCGGCTCCTGGAGCAAGTTCCGATCGACTCGCCCATCCAGGTTTACAGCTCCAGCGTGCGCCACTATCCATACGGTTCGGCCGCGTCGCACGTTCTAGGATACGTGGGCAGCACCCTGGAAATTCCGGAGGAGGGCGTGCCCGGCGAACGGCTCATGACGTTCAACATCCGCGGGAGCGCCGGACGGGAGGGCCTGGAAAGTTATTTCGACGATCGCATCCAGGGCCAGACCGGAGGCGAAATCTGGGTGGTCGATCCCGCCGGCTTCCAGCACCGGCGGATCGAGCAGCGTCGATCGGTGCAGGGCGATGACGTCGTCACCAGTATCGATATCAACCTGCAACTGGATATCGAAGAGGCCCTCCGCGACTATACCGGCGCGGCGGTCGCCATGGATCCCCGCACCGGGGAAGTGCTCGCCATGGCCACGCGCCCCGGCTACGACCTGAACGATTTCACCCCGTCCCTTTCCTCCAGCATGGCCTCCCGAATCAACGAGATCGGCGCCTGGCCCAACCGGGCGGCGCAGGGCCTTTACCCGCCCGGTTCCACGTTCAAGCTGATCACCGCGATGGCGGCGCTGCGCAACGGCCACATCGACGCCGCGACGACGTCCTACTGCCGCGGATCGTTCCGCGTTTCCGGGCGGACCTTTCACTGTCATAACCGGGCCGGCCACGGGGAGGTGGATGTCGTTCGCGCGCTCAGCGTCAGCTGCAACGTTTTTTTCTACGAGCACGGCGTGCGCACCGGTATCGAAGGTATCCACTCCGAGGCGGTGCGCTTCGGACTCGACCGCCGCACCGGAATCGAACTGCCCGGCGAAACGGGACGGATGCTCGTCGGAAACCCCGCGTGGAAACGGCGGGTGCGCGGGTTCGCCTGGTTTCCCGGCGACACCGCCAATATATCCATCGGACAGGGCGACGTACGCGTCACGCCCCTGCAAATGGCGGCGGCCACCGCCGCGTTCGCGACCGGACGCGAAACCGTCCGGCCGACGCTGATCCTGGGCGGAAACAACGACACGCCGCCCTCCCCTCCGCTCGACATCGACCCGGACTATTACCAACTGGTCGTCCGCGGCATGATCGACGCCGTGGAATCGGGCACCGCTCGAAACGCCGGCCTTCCCGGCGTCGATATCGCCGGCAAAACCGGTACCGCGCAGGTTCCGACCCGGGCGGGCCGCCTCCACATGGGCTGGTTCGTCGGTTACGCGCCGGTCGAAGACCCGCGGATCGCGATCGCCGTGCTGGTCGAGGGCACCCACCCCGACGACAACTACGGCGGAGGCGCGAACGCCGCTCCCATCGCGCGCCAAGCCTTTCGCCGATTCTTCACCGAGCAGCCGGGCGACCCTCTCGCCGATATCCGTCCGTAGCCTGCCGGAGCACCGGTACGATCCGTCTTATTCAAAACCATGTCCGCAAAGGGTGAAGCAACGCGAACCAACTCCCGAGCCTCGCTCCGGGCGTTCGAAAAACGAATCGGTTACACCTTTCGCAATCGAAGTCTGCTGAACGAGGCCCTGACCCACCCTTCCCGCCAGGGCGAAGACGGAAGCGCGACCGCGCACAACCAGCGTCTGGAATTCCTGGGCGATTCGGTTTTGGGGCTGATTCTGTCGGAGGAACTCTTCCGCCTCCATCCCGACGCCCGGGAAGGCGAACTGAGCCGCCAGCGGGCCACCCTCGTCTGCGGCCCGTTTGTCAGCGGGCTCGCCCGCGAGCTGGGTATCGGTGAACGCCTGCACCTGAGCCGAAGCGAGGTCGAGACCGGGGGACGAGACCGCGACAAATCCCTCGAAGACGCGCTCGAAGCCCTGGTGGGCGCCGTTTATCTGGACGGCGGGCTCGCCGCCGCGCGCCGGGTCGTGCTCGGCTGGTACCGCGACATTCCCGGCCACCTGGCGAAAGCGGCGCCCGCCGACAACCCCAAGGGCCGCCTGCAGGAGGAAATCCAGGCCCTCTACGCGGGCGAAGGCCCGCTCTATCGGGTGGTCAGGGAAGATGGTCCTTCCCACGACCCCCATTTCGAAATCGAAGTCCGCTTCCGAGGCCGGACCCTGGGATCCGGGTCGGGGTCCTCGAAGAAGGAAGCCGAATCCCGCGCCGCCGAAGGCGCCCTGCGGGCGCTTCGGGAAAATCCGACGGCGCCTTGAGTCGATTCGGAAACGT
>SLOW01000366.1 GCA_007132315.1 Opitutales bacterium | reverse complement strand
GCGTCGGCGGCCGGCGCTGCATCAGCGCCAGACTAGCGTGCCTTGCCCCGGCTGCGCACTTCGACCATGGGTGCCAAACGAACGCCGCCGCGTCGAGTGACGCGGCGGCCTTATGCGCTGATGTGGAGGGCGCTGATGTGGAGGGGGCGGAATATTGAATGCTTTCAGATCCACGCCTTGCGGGGCATCCGGCAGTCAACGGATTAACAGCGCGCTCATTCGCCCTGTGCTTGACAGCAAAACGCCTTTCGAATTGTATTCGATCATGAACATTAAGATGCGGCAGTTCTCGGCTGTCACCCTTGCGAATAGTCCCCGAAGACACTTCTCATTATGGGTTCTTATGAGGGTGAGAATCGATATGGCAGCTGCGATCACCGTAATGGGTATCTGCGGAGCCGGTTTGTCGGCAAAGGCCGACATGCCCCGGGATGGCGTAGTCCGCTATAGTGAATTCGGAGCCAAGGGTGACGGCAAGACAGATGATATCGATGCCATCGTCAAGGCCCATGACTTCGCCAACAAACACGGCCTTCCCGTGCAAGCCGACGACGGGGCCACATATTACATCAGCGGCAAGCACCTCACCGCGGAAATCCAAACCGACACCGACTTCGGTACGGCCTCGTTCATCATTGACGATACCGACGTCGAAAACCGTCGAGCCAACGTCTTCAGGGTCAGTTCGAGCCTGGAGTCGTTCACACTTGAGGGACTGTCTTCCCTCAAGAAAAACCAGGAGAAGATCGATGCTTCGTTGCCCGGTTTCAGCCTGATCACGGTCACCGATTCCAATGTAAAACGCTACATCCGGTACGGACCGAATCGCAACCTTGGGGCGGATCAGACGGATGTCTTTATTGTCGATAAAGACGGCAATGTGGACATGGATGCGCCGATTATCTGGGATTTCGACCAGATCACCGACATTACCGCCCGTCCTATCGACGAGACGACGCTGACCATTTCCGGGGGGCGTTTCACCACCGTCGCCAACGCCGAGGAGTCGAAATACAACTACTATACCCGGGGAATTTCGATCCGGCGGTCCAATGTTCTTGTGGACGGACTGGAACACCGCGTCACCGGCGAAGGGGATCAGGGCGCGCCCTATACCGGGTTCCTTAACATCCGCGAATGCGCCTACGTGACGGTCAAGGATACCATCCTGACCGGCCGCAAAACCTACCAGACGATCGGCGCGGCGGGCACTCAGGTCCCGATGGGCAGCTACGGCATTAATCTCAACCGGGCCCTCAATGTATCCTTTGTGAACTGCAGCCAGACGAATGACATCAATGACCGCAAATACTGGGGCATCATGGGGTCCAACTACTGCAAGAATCTCGTTTTGGACAATTGCAGTTTTTCCCGGTTCGACGCTCACATGGGCGTTGTCAATGTCTACATCCGTAATTCGCGCTTGGGACACCAAGGTATAAACGCCATCGGCAGCGGGACCTTTACCGTTGAGAACACCACGGTTTACGCAAGAAGCTTCATCAATTTGCGTTCCGACTACGGCAGCACGTGGCAGGGCGAGATGGTCATCCGAAAATGCGTTTTCGTCCCCTTGGACGGCAGACCGGTCAGCGCCAGCCTGATCGGCGGATCCTATTCCGGGCAGCACGATTTCGGCTACACCTGTTACATGCCGGAGCGCATCACTATCGACACTCTCCATATCGACGATTCGCAGCATCCCGACGACTATCAGGGGCCGGCGCTCTTCGCCGACTTCAACCCCGGATTCACCGATGCGTCCTACGACGAGAAGTTTCCATACGTCATCACCGGCGAAGTGATCCTTAAGGACGTCACCACCGCCAGCGGCAAACCGTTGCGGGTTAGCGACAACCCGTTCATGTTCAAAGATGTGAAGGTGACGGGGATCGACTGAGATCCAACGGGGTAAAGGTGACGACGACCGACCGCGCTACCGGGGTTTCACTCGACTTGCGGGAGGGGCAATAAGGCGTTCATCAGGGTGTTGTGTGAATTACGCGAAGGCGGAGAAACCGGGGAACCTTATCGGGGGAAAATTTCGTCCAACGTCCCGGACCGCAGAAGACGCCGGCACTGGGTCGGCGAACGGCCGGTCTCGCGTTGCACGAATCGCGTAAACACCGCCTGTGACTGGAACCCGCTCAGCTCGGAGATTTGCCCCATGGAAAGGTGCGATTCCTTCATTCCGGCAAGGGCGCGGTGCAACTGAATATTCGCTTTATACCGGCGAACACTCACGCCGGTCTCCGCTTTAAAACGCGCCCGAAACTGCCGTTCCGAAACGTTAAGTTTCTCCGCGATGTTCGAAATCGTCCACCCCTCACGCAGAGATCGCACGACTAGGGATTCCGCCCGGCCGATCCAACCAACCGTTGGCGATGAGGACTGCTGCCTCTCTGGAGCACCCTGCTGTTCTTCCATCCCCACTGTCAGTCGCAGCAGCAAATGATCCAGGCTCGCAAGCAATTCAGCCGCTCTGTTCGGTTTATCCGTCCGGTTCCAAAGCTCGACGATGCGTCGCACCAGCGTTACAGACCGCTCATCCGGTTTCAGAACCCGGTGATTGAGTATCTCCAGCAAATCCGCCCCGGACTCCAAGTCGAAGGTTACGAAGAGCCAGCGGATCGAGGAATCACTTAAATCCACATAATGATGAAACTGGTACGGAAGCACCAGCAAAGCCTCGCCCACCTTCAGTGGCATCCGACTCCCCTCCAGGCTGACCACCCCCGCCGTCTCGATGACGAATATCCAGACATAACGGTGATGGGACAAATTCGAAAGACTGCTTTGCTGGAGGTCGGTTTTTGAGCCACGCATAAACACCACCGCGTTTTGCGAGCGTACCCGGGATGCCGTATCCACACCCCGATAATAACTCTCCGGTTTGGCCATCTCGGCGGGAAAATCAGACACTGATTCTTTCTTCACAGTGCCGAAAACATCAAAAAAATCGCCGCTAAAGTCAAGAACGCAAAATGTTGGAAGCATAGGAATGCCCAAATCATGCGCCAGCCGGATAAATCGATTGGTTGTAACGATGCTGCGCTGTCGAACTTCCGGCTCCGGACCGACAAAGTTCTGGTTAGTCGAAATACAATTCAGGGCGACTCCTTGAACCAGGGAATGCTTCTTGAGGGCGCAAGCATAAGCCGAATCCTCACTTTCCATTTGACAGTGTAAAATGTCCACCCCATGGACTGCCAACCTCGAGACCTCCTTAATGACATATCGGATCGATATATCCAGAAAAGTTTGTCGAATGGTGTTAACCGCTACCGATGCGTTTCCCCAGCGCCGAAAACGGGAGAGACGATCTCAACGGGCTCTGCGTAATCATCCTCGATGTCGTAAGGAAGCACCCGGAACCGTTTCCCGGAAGAGTCTCCGAAATTTAGCTTCGAAATGCTTCCCGCGTCGGGATTGCCGTCCGCCCGGAAGGCCGTAAACGGATTCCCCGCGTTCAGCGGACGACGCACGTACATGTGGTTTCGCTTGGAGTTGACGGTTATTGGCCGGGTTTTCATCCAACGGCATCCATTGTCTCGGCTGTCCCATATCTCCAGTCCCCCCTGTGCCCCAGGATTGAAAACCAACCCCGGCAGGACCTATAATCGCCCACCTGTCATCAAAGACATACAGGCTGCCGAAGTCGTAGTTATGATCGGAGCGGCAACTCCAGTGGCCGTCCACCCACCACGGTTGTGGTTAGTCATTTCCTGTTCGGCAACCAGTTCAAACTC